>CAZMNG010000166.1:0-7505 GCA_964567505.1 uncultured Chthoniobacterales bacterium | reverse complement strand
CTGCCAGGCAGTCAACGTCTCGTAGGTCTCCCGCTTGGTTCTCTCAATTTTCTCTTCCATCGCACGCACTTCGCGCTCCAGATCGACCGCACTCAACTTCGAATGCTTCTTCAGCTCGTCGAGCTGTTTCTCCAATTCGACGATTGGCTTTTCGAATTCTAAGGGTCGGACCTTCATTGTTTTACGATGATTGGCGTATCCTTTGTGACCAAGGCATAGAGCTCTTCCATGTCCGCTGGATTGAGCAGAATTCCGGTGGCAGGTCTTTGCGCATTGGGCGTGTCCGGATTGGTTTCGGAATACAGGGTGATAGCATTATCGTTTATTACAATCCATCGGCTGCTTCCGAGGTATTTTTTTTCGCCGAACGAAACGCGAAGCCCGTTGGCCCATGCAATTTTCTCTTTCATCTTGAAGAGACCAACCGCCGCTTTGGCGGGCAACCTGTCCTCTACCGGTTTGTACCAACGAAAAAAATCTCCATTGTTCAGGAGACTCACTTCCCCATTTTTTCCGCTGATGGTCATACTGAACTGTCCTTTTGGAATAATCAGCCTCTGGCCCGGCTGGATCGTCAGACTGTCCAGGTTATTCGCTTTGAAGATTAACTCCGCTGAGGTCTTGGTTTTACTGGCGATCTTCGCGATAGAATCGCCGCGGACAACGAAATACTCAGTCTTATTCGGGCCCGGGGCCGGCGAAAAGAACGCACTGATATTCAAGTCGCCGAGCAATTTCTTGGCCTCGTCGCTCTTGAGAGAATCGGGAAAACTCCGGATCAAGGCACGAAGAAGATCTTCGCCGTCCTCCTGATGACCGCCGGCAAGATCTCGTTTGGCCTCCGCGAGCATCCCGATGCCTGGGTCGGGCGTGGGGGTGATGACCGGCTGATTCGCACCCAGAAGATGGAAATCCGGTTTTTTGAAGAATAGCCGGTAAGTGATGAATCCACCCCCGCCAAATACGCCGAATCCCAACAAGACAACGACAAGAATCTTCAGCAGGTTATTCATTCAGGTCTTGTGCCGGAAGCACGCTTGCCCGCCTTCCGGCAAGGCGCCTAAAGAAGGCCTTTCCGCCGAAAATCCTGAATATTCCGCCCAGCCGATTGCTGGATCATCTCCACTGTGAACTTCAGCAGGCAAACCTCCCATCCCTCGTCGACTCCCTGAATAACGACGCTATTGCTCCGCAACGCTTCCGGGATCTGACTGGTCACGCGATCGAGCACCGCTGCGATCGAATCGTGCACAATGTTCTCGGCAAGATCATCTTTTCGAATCTGAAACCCGTATTTCAGCAACGCCGCATGGCGTGCCTGTAACAATTCGGCAAATTTCTGAGCCTTTTCTCCAAAACCCTCCAATGTCAGCTTCGCAAGGTTATCTCCGGTCAATATCTGCGGACGATCGGCCTGTATTCTTCCGTCGCGGACTCGGACCTCGTCTGCACGGTCCATCAACTCAGTCACCAGATAGAAATGAAAACTGGTGACACCGAATGTCTCGATTCGACGTTCGGGAGACACAATCACTTTTGTGTTTTCGAGGGCGTATTGAAGGTCATCTTCCGAATACATAGGAGGTAACCTCAAATCTTAGTCCGATCCGTGCATGACACAAATACACGCCACCGCCTCGCTTAGTGCCTCGTCGACGGGATCCCCCTGCCTCTCCTTGGGTAGCAAGGGAGACCCACCAAATCGCTTTGCCCTAGCGCTTATTTCGCCCGCTCTTCAATGTATCGGACAACGTCGCCGACCGTCTGGAGCTTTTCCGCATCTTCATCAGGAACTTCGACCGAAAACTCCTCTTCAAATGCCATCACAAGCTCGACCGTATCAAGCGAATCAGCGCCGAGATCCTCAATGAATGAAGCGGTAAGTGTGACTTGCTCGGGATTCACGCCGAGCTGCTCGACAATGATCTCTTTCACCTTATCTTCGATTGATTTCTCTGACATAAATCGCGTTTTCTCTCGGTTGTGGTTAAGACGTGACTAGGGTTAATTGTGAAGCCCGGTGATGGCAAATAAATTAATTGGCCTAAATAGCAACTACTTTCTTGCTCGCGGAACCGTCATTTTCCGGCGCGCGCGCCGGAGAACATTGACCTACCGCGGCCGTGGACTTTTTCGGGCTGCGCTACTGTTCGCTTCCAAGGTCCACTGGACCAAGCGGTTAATTGGCTTAAATTCGACGCAACCGGCGCCAGCTTTCACTGGTTTAATCGGCGTGGCGTCTACTTTTGTATTGACCTATCGGATGGAAACGACAACGTAGACGCCCGTTTGCAACACTGTACCTCGGCGACCGCGCCGGGCGCTTTATTTTGGGTTTTTAACTTCCACCTCTAAGCTGACCATGACGGACCCGCTTCCCTCGCTCGATCTACGTTTGACGCCCGATTGGTTGAAGGAGTCGGAGACAGGTAATCGCTATGCCGACTACGAAGCGGACGACCACCCTGACCGGCAGCACCGCGGCCGACGCGACCGGAAAGATGATCGCCCCAGGCGCTCCGGGCCGTCCAACGTCCGGTCACGCCAGGATCGCCCCGACCGGCGCCCGGCCGCGACGACCAAGCCGTCTGAAACGTCATCCAGTCAAGGCGCTTCCGCCCTGCGTAGCGGACCATCCAATCGCCCGGCGGCGCCCGCTGGACAGCGATCCTTCCGAAGCGACAGGCCTCGCGTCGAGCGCCAGGACGCCGAAACAGTCCATCCGGAAGTCGAACCGGCTCCGGTCCAAATCGATTTTCTGCCCGAAGAACGCGCATTTTCAAAAATCATTCAGCAGATTAAGCATGGGCATATCGCCTACCCATTATTTGGGCTTGCGCGCATGTTTCTGGAGCGTCCCGAACGCCATCGGATTCGGGTTCGTTCACTCGATAACCACACGTTGATCTACCAATTCGGTGATGACGGCCCTGTTGCGATGGAAGCAAGTGCCCTCGAGCGCATCGCGTTCAGTGCGAAGAAAGAGGAATTTTACGAAACTCGAATGGTCGAGAAGGAGCCGGTCAAGGGAAATTTCACATCCGTCGCCCGCTGCACGCTCACTGGAAAAATTTTGGGTCCGACCAATTACCACGCGTTTCAGCCGCTGCTGCGGGGACTTTACGAGCAGAGATTCAGCCGCCGGATGAGTTTCGAAGACTACCGTCGATCGATCGAGATCAGCAACGATCCCAAACTAGTCGAGCAATGGAAGGAAGAAGCCCGTACGACCATTACCTTCCAGACAAAGGACCAGGAAAATCCGATAACGCTCGATACGCCGGCCGCCGTGGAACAGCATTTCCGCGCTAACTATCTAGCGAGCGTGATCAGGGGCTGTCTTGCAACCGAAATCTCCGGCGAAGCGTCCAGACATCTTCCGGATCGCGGGATCGTCGCCGCGATCCGAAAGGCGAGAGATCGCGAAAACCGTTTTCCGGCCCAGATTGCTGGCGCTCTGCGGCACGGTTTGAATCAGGCCGGGCTCCACGTCTTCAAACACAAGAAACGGATTCTCTATATCTCGACTGTCCGGCCGCAGCTGTTTGATTCGAATCAGGGGAGTGTCTCAACTGGATTATCAGCTATTCTCTCGACGATCAGATCCTACCCGAAGATCTCCAGGAAGCAGCTCGCGGAAAAGGTCTTGGCAAAAGTGATCAGCGACAAGGGCGCGGACGAATCCAACGCGGCCTACGAACACGCGAAAACAGCGTTGGCCTCCGATTTGATCTGGCTGGCCAAGGCTGGCCACGTAATCGAATTCGCGGATGGAACGCTCGACTTGCCACTACCGCCAAGGCCTGTCGAAACGGCAAAGACCGGCTCGGTGCCTTCCGCGTCGCCGCATCCCGAAGAGCGCGGTGTGGACGATTTGCCAACGGACGAAGAGACCACGGCGGAACTGGAGCCCGAAGAAACCTCGGCTCCCGGGCTTGAACAGGAAACTCATGCCGCTGATTCCCGGGTCGAGCCGGAGATTTCTCATGAACCGGAAACAGCGGAAGCCGATCCGGGTCCTCCATCAGCACAAGATGCGCCGGTTGCGCCGGAAGAGCTGGTGGAGACGTAGCGGTCCGCAGAAGACAGGCGGGACGCCTATTCGGACGAAGATTTGCGTCCCCGGCGAACTTCGCCTAGTTATCAGGTCATGCGGGTCATTCGATACCTCGCGCAAGACGGTACGGTACGGTTTGCTGCAGAGAAAACGGGTGGTACTCACGTCGACATTCACGGAGACTTGTTCGGACAATTCGAATTGACGAATCACGTATCGCAAGTCGCGAAGATTCTAGCGCCCGTTGCCCCCCCCGTTATCCTGTGCATCGGCCACAATTACCGAAAACATGTTGAGGAAACCGGCGCGAAAATGCCGCAGCACCCGGTATTGTTTCTGAAGAACCTCGGCGCGGTACAGAACCCGGGTGACCCGATCGTTCTACCGACCAAACTGCGCAGCGACGAAGTCGACTACGAATGTGAACTGGCCGTCGTCATTGGTAAGAAGTGCAAAAATGTGTCTAAGAGCGCCGCGCTCGACGTCGTGCTTGGATACACCGCAGGGAACGACGTCAGTGCGCGCGACTGGCAGCGACGCCTGAGCGGAGGACAATTTTGCCGTGGGAAAAGTTTCGACACGTTCGCGCCGCTTGGACCGGTTCTCGTGACAAAGGAGGATATCCCGAACCCGAACGCTCTTCAGATTGAAACCCGAGTCAATGGGGAGACTCGACAGAGTTCGAATACGTCTGACATGATTTTTGATGTGCCGACGCTGATCGAATTTTTGAGCGGGAGCACAACACTCTATCCGGGCAGTGTCATTCTGACTGGGACTCCGTCGGGAGTCGGCATGGCAATGAATCCGCCGCGATACCTCGCTCCAGGCGATGTCGTTGAGATCGAAATCGAGAAAATCGGCGTGCTTCGCAATCCGGTACTTGCCGAAGAATAAACTGCTCTGCGGCACGACTTTGAATTGCCGGTCCTGGAAGTCTATCTTTTCGTGCCGGTCGGATCACTTATGCCTTTTGATCTCTCTTCACAGTTCAAGCCTCGTGGCGACCAGCAACAAGCGATCGATCAGCTCACCCGTTCACTCGAGGCGGGCAACCGGCATCAGACCCTTTTGGGCGTAACCGGTTCCGGCAAAACGTTTACGGCGGCGAACGTCGTTGCGGCGCTCGACCAGCCGACGCTCGTCATTTCCCACAACAAAACGCTCGCGGCACAGCTCTACAGCGAGTTTAAGCAGTTCTTCCCGAATAACGCGGTCGAATATTTCGTGAGCTATTTCGATTACTATCAACCGGAAGCCTACATCCCGCGGACAGATACTTACATCGAAAAGGATTCGTCCATTAATGAGGAGATTGAGCGGCTCAGACTGTCGGCTACAGGATCGCTCCTCTCGCGCGACGATGTCATTGTCGTCGCAAGCGTCTCCTGTATTTATGGCTTAGGTTCGCCGGAAGATTACGCAAACATGGTGTGCGCGATCAGCCGGGGCCAGCAGATCTCCCGTGAACTGTTTCTGGCCAAGCTGGTCGACATGCTCTACGAACGAAACGACATCGCACTGACCCGTGGACGATTCCGTGCCCGTGGGGACGTCGTGGAAATCCATCCGGCCACATTCGACGAGGAAGCGATTCGAGTCGAATTCTTCGGGGACGAAGTCGATTTGATCACGCGGTTCGATCCGCTTACCGGTCATGCGGTGGAAAAACTCGATCGGTTCACGTTCTATCCGGCTAAGCAGTTTGTCACCCCGTACGACAAAATGCAGCGCGCGCTGAAAGCGATCCGCGAAGAGCTCGACGATCGCGTGAAATGGTTCGAAGCGCGCGCCAAATTCCTCGAGGCGCAGCGGATCAAAATGCGGACCGAATTCGATCTCGAAATGATGCAGGAAATGGGCTTCTGCAGCGGGATAGAAAACTACTCTCGGCACTTGAGTGGACGTCCGGCAGGTTCACGACCATACACGCTGCTGGACTTCTTCCCGAAAGAATTTCTCCTCGTCGTCGATGAGTCGCACGCCACGATCCCGCAAATCGGCGGTATGTACGAAGGCGACCTTTCCCGGAAAAAAGTACTTGTAGAGTACGGATTCCGGCTCCCAAGCGCTTTGGACAACCGGCCACTGAATTTTCAGGAGTTCATGGACGTGACCCGGCAGATCCTGTACATCAGCGCAACTCCCGCGGCGTTCGAGATCCAGAACAGCGTCGTCGGCAACACGACTTACATTCCGCACAATCGATCCCGCATCGGCCAAGAGGAAACAGAGCCGGTACTAGTGCCGATGCTCACTGGAAGAGGCGCTCCCGCGCTCGATCCGTGCATTCCAGGGGCGCGACTGATCGCGCAGCAGATCATTCGGCCAACGGGCCTGCTCGACCCAAGAATCACGGTCCGACCCCTAAAACATCAGATCGACGAGACGATCGAGCTGTGCCGCCAGAGAACCGGGCAGGCTGAACGTGTGCTGATCACGACGCTCACAAAAAGAACCGCAGAAGATCTCACCGACTACCTTCGGGATGTCGGTTTGAAAGTACGCTATCTGCACAGTGAAATCGACGCGATCGAACGCGTCGAAATCCTTCGATCATTGCGCGCTGGGGAGTTTGACATTCTGGTCGGCATCAACCTCCTGCGCGAAGGGCTCGATCTTCCCGAAGTCAGCCTGGTTTGCATACTGGATGCGGACAAGGAAGGATTTCTGCGAAGTCAGACATCACTGATTCAGACCGCCGGGCGCGCCGCTCGCCACGTCAATGGAGAAGTTGTTCTATTCGCCGACACCTATACCGACAGCATTCAAAAGCTCATGGCGATTACGGAGTACCGGCGCGCCAGGCAAATCGAGTACAACGAAGCAAACGGGATCACACCCACCAGTGTGAGCCGCGCCGTACAAGAGAGTCTGCACACCCTGCTGCGCGGCCGTCAGACCGAGGAATCGGTTATCCGGGAGGGTGGCGGCGATTTCAATATCACCGAAGTGCTGCGCGAACTGGAAGAAGAGATGCAAATCGCGGCGGCCAACCTCGAGTACGAACGAGCCGCGCTGCTGCGGGACCAGATAATGGAGCTAAAAAACGGCACCGGTATTGCAAGGATCGAGCCGAAACGGCGTCCGGTGAAATATGCTACCGGCAAGCCGAACCGATCGGCGAAAGGGAAAAAACGATAAGAACATCTCTTGAGCAGGTTTCAGGATAATCCCTTACTGGGGTTGATTCATTCAAACGTCCTCGTAGTCGGCACGAATCGTTGCTCATAACCGTGCTGGTTATTCGAGCGTATTCCCATAGGATCGTGTCTGCATATTCGATCCGGCAGCCGCCTATAAGCATTAACTTAAGCAAAGCCTCGGCGTGGACAGCATGATAGTAGCCAGGTACGAAGTGCCTGGGTAGCGATACAGAAAGACCCCCGTCCCCCTATGGTGTGTGTCAAGCTACCGAGAAGCGTGTTAGTCGTTTTTCATCTTTTTA
>CAZMNG010000165.1:0-7561 GCA_964567505.1 uncultured Chthoniobacterales bacterium | reverse complement strand
TATGGTGCCACCGACCTGGCAGCGAATACGGTCGAATGGAAGACTACGCACAAGAATGGGGAACCTCTTCCGTTTCCGTATTATCTGGTGAACTTGACGGGTAAAGTCGGGGACGCGAGCCAACCATTATACGCTGTAGTTTTAGAGAATGGAGAGCTCGTGCGACCAATTGAGACGACCTCGATGTCGACGACACCCGAGAAACCCGCAGCGAAATCGAAGAAATCGAAGGCGTAGGCTCAGCCGGGTCAGTCTAGTTGGTCACCGTGCGGTCAATTCAGATAATAAGAATGATCAAGGAACGGGTAGCGCGTGTCTCCCCCCAAAAAGGTGGCTCACTGAAATGTCGGCTCCGTCGCCGGTGCGGCGGTGACGGAGCCGGCTGATCTCATTTCAATAAACCGCTGGCATTGCAGTATTTGCGGATTAACCGAAGATATCTCATCGCATCCTGAATGGGCCGGATTTTGCTGTTTTGATCCGTATAAATTGTCCGAATCGGCACAAAACTGAGCCGAAACCCCTGGCGTACGGCCAGAATTATACTCAAACTCGAAGCGATTACTCGGCGCCATTAGCACGGACAGCAATTCTTTACGTGCCAGCCTGAATCCGCATTGGCTATCGAGGATTGGGATTTTGCAGATTCGCCCAATCTGCCAGGACATGAATTGATTCGTCCACCTGCGAATGAGTGGCATCGATTCAAGCTTGCACATCCGGTTGCCGACCACCAGGTCGGCGTTAGAGCCATTGATTGTATCAAAAAATGCGGGGATCTCCGAAGGATCATGTTGACCATCGCCGTCCATGAACAGATAATATTCCGCATCGGTCGAAGTCGCGTACTCGAGGCCGGTCTTTAACGCAGCACCCTTTCCGAAATTAACCGGATGCCGAATCACTTTGGCACCCGCCTTTTCGGCCTCCGCGGCCGTACAGTCCGGGGACCCGTCATCGACGACCAATACAGACTGCACATGTTGGATCACGCGCCGAACGACGTCCGCAATGAATCGCCCTTCGCCATAGGCGGGAATGATTGCGAGGACAGTTTCCCGTGTCGCTTTCATCGAAGCTCACCTGCTGCAAGAGGATCACGCGCCGGACCACTCCCGGCGGTGTTGCTGGTTTTCCAGGAGGTCTCCACACTACAAGCGGGTCAGGCTCACCGGCGCTTTCGAGCGGGAAAGATGACTCTGTTCACCCCTCGCGGAAACCGCTGCCTGGCTCCATCCCGATCGATCGAAAAAGAGCTTCCATCCGCAGAACTTCGCGTAGACCGTGTCGAACTCATCGCCGATGGCCACCGGGATATCGACGAAAAGTCGCGAACCGCGCCATTGGATAATGGCCTCCTGAACTGGGCGGATGCCGGTCGTATCCCAGACTTTCGCCTCCCCGGATCGCAACGGAAGCGGCAACCTCCAGCGCTCGCAGGTCCCGTTGCTATTGCGAAACAGTAACAGCAACTGCGAATTGTATCGCTCCCGCCAGGACACATAAAACTGGAGACGCAACACTTCTTCGTGCAAGCCTGCCGCCACGAGGCGCGGATCGGCTGTTTTCGTTCCAGCACGGACATGCGTGTAGTACGACTCTTCGGTCTTAGCGAATCGGGTGAATCGGGCGCGGCTCAAGGCGACCTGGGTTTCGTGGCGCAAAATTGCTTTGTATTTGCACTCAACTTCCTCGGCACTCAGCAGCAACCGAACCGGCATTTGCGTGATCGGGAGGCGTGGCGTGTGAATCAGGTATTCCCAGACTCGCATTGGCCAACGCCCGGTTGACTCCAGCGCCGTGGAGAACGCGACCGAAAGTGCGCTATGATCCGGATGCGCGTCAAACTTGGCCGGAATCAATGCCACCGTCGGATGCCATTCCTGGATCTCGTCGACCATCAACGAAGATAACTCCGGACCTCCGCTCATGAGCAGCGCGGTCGTGCCCAAGTCCGGCAGATTAATAAACTTTGCACAATCGGCTTGTCCACCAAGGGCCGTAATTGCAGCAAGTGCCTCCTCGCGCCGGCGCCGGCCCCAACGAATCCGCTCGTCGGTCCCAATGTGCCATCGCTTCTCCCAATGCCGCTGCGCCCAGGGATTGTTATCGCCGTTCGTCGCGTATACTATTCGGATCGGTATTCTTCGTGCGAAAATTCGCTGAAGCAAGCCGCCTGTCCCTAGCGATTCATCATCTGGGTGAGGCGCAACGACCAAAATCCTGTCTGATGTCGAAAATGAAAACATTGAAATCTATTTCTGCTGACTTGCCGGCGTAAACGGGGAATAACCTTTCTCTATTGCGCGTGCCCAGACAACTGCAGCCCTTTTGTGCGAAGAATTCACAACGAGATCATGCATACCGGCAGACAAATCGCGCGCGCCATCGATTGGCGATCCATCCAATGTGCCGGACGCTTCGCCTTCGCTGGTAACGACCCTGTATTTCTCGGGAATACTTATTTCGAATTGAACATTGCCGCCAGAGTCGGGCGCAACCTTTTTCCCCAGGACCATGACGGAGCCGACGGAAACGTAGTTTTGGTTCACAAACCGACCGGTCTCAGGAGTCAGCCAGTGCGATTGGACAACTTCCGGCGTTCGATTCGCAATCAGTCGGACCGGAACGTCATCCTTGATTTTACCATGCTCAGCCTGTTCGCGCGTGAGCTGCTCAAATGCATAATAGTAAGGTCGTGCCCGGAAGATCACCTGGCCCTTTGCGTCGAGCACGGTCTCGCCGGGTTGCGTGAGCCTCAGCGTATCCGCAATGATCTGCACATTGCTTTGATTGGTTTGTTTCAGCGGCGGATGGTCACGAACGATAGATACCACCTGCCAGCAAACCACAACAAATGAAAGAATAAAAACCGGCAAAGCGAACCGCGCTCGGATCCAATTTCCAAGCCCGACGAGCACGAAGCCGATCGTCAGCATCAGAATTGGATAGAACGGCAGATAATCCTGCTTCGAAATCAAGGGCCAAAACACAAACAACAGTGGACAATAAAGACCGGTTGCCGCCAGAAAGTACAATCTGCGCGCCGCGCGCCCCGGTTCTTTGTCCCGCTTGGCCAGCCACACGCCACCGGCGATCGCGGGAACAAATAGCCAGAATCGAAGATCCGTGATCCTGGCGATAATGAGATGCCACGGATTCCAACTGTATGTGAGATTGTGAGCAATCACACAATTGTACATTTGAGGGAGGGCTCCTTGGAATGCAAAAAAAGCGATCACAAGAATCGGCACAATCAGGGCGCCGGCGATCGTCGCAGACAAACAGGCAACTACGTTCGGCATTGCCCTCGGCTTTGAGAATTCCGCTCCTTCATTCCAGACGCGAAAAAACCAGACCACAATCCCCGCCGCCAGTGCATCGAAAAGCAAAAAAGTGGTTTTCATTGAGACCGAGAATGCGACCCCAAAGAGCAGACCGGCCACAAACAGCCTCCCCGGCGCTATCTTTCCGCCAATCAATACCGCCAGGATGACCAGCCACAAGGCGGCCCAAAACAGGTCGGGCCTGTATTCCCCAAGCTTGGCGTACAGGCCCGGAAATGAGGCCGCCAGGAGCGCACCCCAAAACCCTGCGCGAACCGAAAACAATCGCGCACCGATCCAATATGTCGCCCCGATCAGAAGCACGGCAACCGGCTGCATCGCCCAGCGCATTGCTGCGACAATGTCGGCTCTCTCTCCGAAAAGCCGGAACAATGGAGCGCTCATCGCCTGAAACAACGGGGCATGATTGTCAAAAACATCCTTGTACGGGAGCAACCCGGTCGACCACGCCCAAACCACGTGAAGGTGCTGCGGCTCATCGGAGTCCCACGGCTGGGTCGTAACGTAAAACCATCGCAAGCCCAGCAGTGCCAGCAGAACGGCGACGCCGAGCGCGATCTCGACCGGTAGCAAATCGACGAATTTCCCGCGGTTGATCGGCGACACGCGAGAGGAACTCTCAGGCACCTGAGCGTTCCCTGATTCAATTCTTGAAGATATCATTCCTTTTTCGTCGCAATCGCGAACTCTTCTGAAGCACATCCAAATGCAGATTGCAAACGACGAGCATCAGGTTCAGCCCGGGCAAGATCAATCATCCGCGGGGTAATATCGCCAGGATCCGTGGAAGGACAGCAACCGTTTTCCTTCATGAATCATTAATACCAACTCCGTCACGCGACACTTGCAACTTTGACGCCACGGCGAAAACTGCAGTGATGCATAACGACGATCAATCCGTATCGAATCTCCCGTATCGACTGAGCGCCGTTGACCTGGATGGCACGCTGCTTGGGCCAGACAAACAGGTCAGTGAACAGAATGCAGCCGCCGTGTACAGGCTGGATAAAAATGGCGCTCGAGTGATCATCGCCTCGGGCCGGCGCCATCAAAACAGTATCCGCTTCCAACGGCAGTTCGGATTGAGTGGACCGATTATCGCCTGTCAAGGAGGCCTGATCCGGGATGGCGAACAGGGGACGGTTATCGAGGCTCATTTTTTGCCGGCGAACCTTGCGCGGGAAATAGTCAACGCAGGAGAAAAGAGCGGCGTCGACGTGATCTACTACGACCTCGACAAACTGTATGTTGGGGAAAGGCGTGATCGCTGGGTCGACCTGTACGAGTCACGGGTTGGCGAGAAAACGGAGACGATCCCCCATTTGGATCAACTTGAGGGCCGCCATGCGCTCAAAATCGTGTGGTATGGAGATCCAGCGGTGTTACAACGGGTGCGCCCGGAAATGGAAGCACGTTTCCGTGACAAGGTCGGCGTGCTATCGACCGAACTGGAAAATCTCGAGTTCATGCCTCGTGGAATTAACAAGGCGACTGCCCTCGAGAAAGTCGCGCGCGAATTTGGAGTTAGGCGTGAGGAGGTGTTGGCTTTCGGGGATGGCGAGAACGATGTTGACATGCTTACATGGGCCGGACTCGGCGTTGCGATGCGACACGGGAATGCGAAAGCAAGCGCCGCTGCGAAAATGGTCAGTCCACCCGGTCCTCCGGAAACCGCGTTCGCCCGATCGGTTGACGAGATCTTCCGAAATGCCGCCAAACAGTGAGCCTGTCTGCTGCCCTCGACGCCAAATTGCTCACAACAGAGCGATGCCGGCGGTGGCAGCGGAATTCTTCGGCGCTGCCGGACAAATCCGGTGCTTTAGCTTGCTAATGCGGGCCTACAACGGATAGTATCCGCGACATTCATGGCCACCTATATCTATGAAACGGTGCCGGATTCTCCCGAAACTTCAGTTCGGCGGTTCGAGATCAAACAGAGTATGAAAGATGCCCCTCTGACTCATGACCCGGTGACAGGTCAAAAGGTCCGGAGAGTGGTCTCTGGCGGATTAGGGATCATCATGGCCGGCGCGCGCTCCATATCGACGTCTCCGAAGTCCTCGTGCGGAACCGGTCGCTGCGGTTGCTGTTGAACCAGATGCAAATTTCAGAAGACCAACCCGGACTGTTTCAGGAACCGGCCCAACAGTCTCGCGGAATGCGTACACCGGATTCGCTCAACGGCAGCCGGATCCATATCAAGAACTACGTCCTTGATACCAACGTGTTGCTGCATGATCCCCATTCGGTTTATCGGTTCGCCGACAATCATGTTTGGATTCCGATCGATGTATTAAGCGAACTGGATAAATTCAAGAACGAACAGACCGAGCGCGGCGCGAATGCAAGAACGGTTCATCGTTTCCTTTCACGCTGCTTTAACCAGAACAGCAAGCTGGTCATGCACGGAGCCACGACGCCCGAAGGCGGGACC
Organism: uncultured Chthoniobacterales bacterium; assembly: GCA_964567505.1. Classification (GTDB taxonomy): domain Bacteria; phylum Verrucomicrobiota; class Verrucomicrobiia; order Chthoniobacterales; family JAFAMB01; genus JAFAMB01. Next base: position 1,780 of record CAZMNG010000165.1, on the reverse strand, counting down.
ATTCGCATCGCGGTTAACGAGTTTCTAACCGCAGAGCGAACACACAAGGAGTTGCGCCGGTTCCAGCAGATTTTTTGCGATCTCGACAATCCGGATAACCGGATTCTGGCCCTTTGCCTGTACGTTAAAATAAAGTGCACCGAACGCACGATTCTGGTCAGCAAGGACCTGAATATGCAGCTTAAGGCCCTTGCAATCGGGCTTGAAGCTCAAGACTACGAAAACGACAAGGTTGAAATCAAGGATGTCGAAGGATACGGCCAACGGAAGATCGAAACTGACCCGCATCTCCTTCAGCGTTTTGCAAGTTCTCGGGAGCTGCAGCTCAGCGCCGACGACACAGCCGGACTGCATCTGAATGAATATGTGTTTCTATCGGCTGGTGACGGCAAGCTCATGGGCGCGCGCCATGCAGGAGGCGGGCTCCTGCGCCGTCTGAATTTGCCGAACGTCCTGACAAATCCGCGCGGCGTGCATTTGAAACCGTTGAATCTCGGTCAGCAATGCCTGTTGGATGCGTTACTGGATCGGGATATCGCTTTGGTCACTTGTTACGGCCAGGCCGGAACAGGCAAGACACTTCTGGCGGTCGCTGCAGGGCTTCACCTTTACTGGTCTCATATGGTCAATGGCCTGACCGTGAGTCGGCCGGTGGTCGCGATGGGCGAGACGCTTGGATTCCTGCCGGGAACGCTGAACGAAAAAATGAAGCCATGGCTGCAGTCGATCTACGATGCGTTTGAGCTGCTTCTCCCGGCGCCCCCGACCGCGGAATCTGGAAAACGTCACAAGAAAACAGTCGTCGCGCAGCCGGCATCAAACAACGGCAATGGCACCGGGATTCTGATCAAACCATATGCACAATTGATTGAACAGGGGATCGTCGAAATTGAAGCGCTTTGCTATATTCGCGGCCGTTCGATTCCGAATCGCTATTTTGTCCTCGATGAAGCGCAACAGTTGACGCCGTTGGAGGCGAAGACCGTTGTGACGCGAATGTCCAAAGGTTCGAAGCTCGTGATGGTAGGCGACCCTGCGCAGATCGACAATCCTTACGTCGACAGCCGTTCGAACGGTCTGGTATATACGCGAAACCGGCTGAAGGGTCAGCCAATCACCGCACATGTCTGCCTGACAAAAGGCGAGCGGAGTCCGCTCGCGGAAGCCGGTGCGAATCTAATGTAAGTCCACTTTTCCTTCCGAGGCTAGTTTAGCTGACATCTTTTGACATCCCGACTCGGATCGACTTTCATTTTGTACTTCTATGAGTTACTCCCCCCTTACACCTTTGGACGGTCGGATCGCAATCGTGACCGGAGGCGCACGCGGAATCGGGCTGGAAACAGCCAAAGCGCTAAAAGAGAACGGTGCAAAGATCGTCATCGTTGACATCGACGCTGAAGCCGGCGAAAAAGCCGCTCAAGAGATTGGTGCCGACTTCGTGCGCACCGATCTGACACAATCAGACGCCGTCCGGACCTTGGCGGCCGAGGTCCGCTCAAAGCACGGTAGAATCGATATCGCCTTTAACAACGCCGGCATCGCGGTCAATACCCCTTCCGAAGAGTGCACCGACGACGACTGGCACAAAGTGATCAACATCAACTTGCACGGCGTTTTTTACTGCTGCCGCGAGTTCGGCAAAGTAATGCTCGAACAAGGTAAAGGGAGCATCATCAACACGGCGTCGATGTCCGGGATCATCTCGAATACGCCGCAGCCGCAATCGGCGTACAACGTCTCGAAAGCCGGAGTCATCATGTTGACGAAATCGCTCGCG
>CAZMNG010000164.1:0-7561 GCA_964567505.1 uncultured Chthoniobacterales bacterium | reverse complement strand
ATTGAGGGGATGGGTATCTACCTGCGTCCCGGCCGGCAGGATCTGACGGCCGATGTCAACTTCACAGACTTGAAGACCTGGGGCGAGCAGATCGGGCTCGAAACAGTCGAGTTGATAACGCAGGCTGAGTTCATCCACCGATGGGGGGAACCAAAATCCGAAACACAGAGATTAGGAGACCAGTTTGCCATGGATCAATCAGGGATGGGCAACGCGTTCAAAGTCCTGCATCAGAATCGAGGTCGATAGTGCGAATAGCTCACGAGCAAAAGCGCTCGTGAGGTTTTGGCGCTATCGAGAAAAAAATCTCTCCTCTACCAGATCCAGAATTTTGCACGCGCCCTGCTCAACCATCGTTCCACTGGTGTTTGAGCGCTTTCTTCGCTGCATCCTTCTGATCGTCGAGTTCATCTAACTGGTGGTCGACTTCGTCTTTCTTCCGCTTCCAGCGGTCTTTCGTTGCACCATCGGAGTGGTCGGCCTGATAATCATAATAATCTTTGGCCCGCTTAAGCGCGTCCTTTCGAGCATCCCACTCAGCGTTGAACCGGTCGTAAGCCGCATCCCTTGCGCGCTCGAAGTCTTCTTTTGTGCGGTAACGCGGCGTCGGATGCTGATCCGTCGCTGATTCGTCTGCATCCGAATCTCGGTTTGAGTCTGCGGGTTTCGCGCTCAAGTTCGCTCCGGTGCGAGACGCAATATTGAAATTGATATCCAGTGCCACTCGTTGTCCGGAGGCAAGATTGACAGTTCGGGTTTCATCGGGAGCTCCAGGAGCGCGCACGACGATCTTGTGCTGCCCCGGCGGCAAAATGCCTTCGATCGGAGGCGTCCCAAGACTGATCCCTTCGACGATGACTTCGGCATCGGGCCGATCGCTGGTGAGCGAAACCGTCCCGTAGTCATGCTTGAATTCAATGGCCGTTGACTCACTCGAATCGGGTACGACACGCCGGGTGACGGGTGGCAGGGCGCCAATGCGCGAGACCAGTTCAACCGGCTGAGGCGGAAGTTCAACCGTGAGCGGTGTGATGCCCAGCGCAGTCTGGCCCAGAAAGATCGTTGCCCCGGGAGGATCACTTTTCAGGGTGACGTTCACGCCTTTGAACGCGTGTTCGACTTTTGTGACGGCATTCGGCTGAACCGAGACTCGTCGCACATAGTCCGGCCAGCCCGGCCGCTTTATCCGGACCGCGTAAGATCCCACGGGCAGGTTGTCGAGCGTCATCGGAGTATTGCCAATACTTGATTTTTGCAACGGGTCGATCACTTCCACCGCAAGATCCGCCGGATCCGATTTGAGCGAGAGTTGTCCGACCTCACGCATCAGCGGGATAAGCCCAAGGTCATTGAGGCTTCCCTGGATGATCTCCAGATCGATGGACCGGGTCTGATATCCGGGCAAACTTAGCTCAAGCGTGTAATTTCCCGCCGGTAATGGGTACGCGGCGAGTGGCGTCTTTCCGATTTCTTTCCCGTTCCAGGTCACGCTGGCACCGTCTGGCTTGCTGGTCAGCGTCACATTTCCGATCGTTGAAACCGGCTGCGGCGGCAACGGCTTGTGGAGAAAGAAATTGGTGCCGATCACGGCTCCGATCGCACACAACAGAAAAAATCCGACAGCGGCCAAAAGCATCCGGAGCAGAATCGGAGAAGTCTTCGGCTGGCTGTCTTCAGGAGGTTCGGGACTGGACGGAGGCACCGGAACCGGCGGAGTGCGAGCGAATGCAGGCTGTTCCTTTTGAGGCAGTGGAGGAGGAATGACAAACGGCAGATGTCCAGCCTCGGCCGCCTCCAAATCCGCCAGAAAATCGGCAGCGGACGTGAAGCGATTTGGTTCCGTTGCACCGGCCCGCAGGATGGCGTTTCCGGCCTCGGAGAGGTTCGCAACAGGGTTCAACCTGGGTGTATTCGACCCCGCAGCTGAACCGGCGCGTAAGCCGCCGAGGAGCTCGTGAACGATCCCTGCGAGCTGTTGAACACGCGTTGCCTCAGCGTCAAATCCGCCCGAATCAACCAGCGTCTGAGCGGGCTCCGCTGGTGCGGCCGGCAAACTTGCGTGAACGCTCAATGGATCGACCTTAATGATAAAGGGCGGCCAAGCAGTGAGCGGCGTTCTCTGGAGTTCGGTGGGATCTTCCGGTGGACGCGGGGTTTCGATCGAGACATCCCGCATTGACAGATGTCCGCCGAGCAGTTCCTTTGCGGCCGCAAAATCGAGAACTTTGGCCAGAGGCTGTGCGACACGGAGAGCTTCCCCCCAAGACAGAACACGACGCGCACGCAACAGATCCTGAAGCGAGAATCCCTTGATCCATTCGCTGACGATAAACAAACCGCGTTCATACGATTCGAGGCCGAACAGCTCTAGAAGATTGGGATGATGAGCGGCCTCGATCCGGTCAATCTCGCGCCGGAGAAGTTCAACTTGTGCGGTGTCATGCCGGAGGGACAACGGTAATTGCCTGAGGGCAACGACCCGATTGAGCTGCAAATCTTTCGCTTTGAAGTGAGTGTTGTCGAAGGGTGACCGCCCAAGGATTTCGTATCGCTCCCGGATCAATTCACCGGTAGCAAAGCCGAAACTGCTCGTACCGCCCGCCGGCATTTCGAGTGTTTGGTCAGCAGCGGACGATCCGGCACCGGACGTCGCCATTTCCAGGTTACCTCTCAGCACGCCGAGGATCTCGTCGATCTGGCGCTTGAGTTCCGCTGGAGACTGGAACCGATCCTCCGGACGCTTTGCGAGCATTCGTTCGAGAAGAGCCGCGATTTTTGGATGAAATAGCGAGAGAACTTCTGCCGGAAGCGCCTGGCTCAAATGCTGATTGATCACGCTGATCAGCGAGCCCTGAAACGGAGGTCGCCCACTCAGCATGAACCAGAGCGTCGCGCCGAGCGAATAGATATCGGAGCGAATATCGATCTCTTTCTCCTCGAGCTGTTCCGGGATCGCAAAGTGAGGCGTCCCGACAAATCCGCCCATTGAAATTGTCAGCGATTGATCGACGGCGGCGACCAATGATTTCGCGAGACCGAAATCGATGACCTTCACGAGCAAATGATCGTCGTCGTCATCGATCACGAGCATCAGATTCGACGGCTTGATATCCCGATGCACGAGTTTCTGGCGGTCGGCGGCGACCAGTGCGCGCGCGACCTGGCGAGTAATCCGCAGAGCGAGATCGGACGCAAGCGGGCCTTCTCTTTGGATCCGGCGTTCGACTGTTTCCCCCTCTACATACTCCATCGCGTAGTAGAAGCCTCCCTCGGCGTTGCCGAGATGGAAGACAGTCGCGACATTTGGATGCCGGAGGCTTGCCGCCGCTCTTGCTTCTCGAAGAAAACGCTGGCGTGCAGTTTCGCTGTTTAGAAAATGCGAATTGATGACCTTCAGGGCAACGTCCGCCCGCAAATTTGTGTCGAACGCTTTATAGGTGACCCCCATCGCGCCGCGGCCCAGTTCCCACAAAGAACCGTCGACGCGCCGTGCAATCACAAAATGCTCGAACCTGTCTGTCTCGCCCATACCCCAAAAAGAGCTGCCCGCAGAATTGGTATCTAGTTTACTGAGGTCTGTCGATCGTGAGGCTCTCTACGTCGTGAGCCCTCGGATCCCGAAAAATCTCCGGAGGATGATCGGAAATTAACTTGTAGCCTGTTAGTACAAATTCAGGGTAAAAACTGTTCGACGCCGGTTCGTAGACTGTCTGGCCCGAAAAATAACCTTGCAGGCGGTATTCGAAGTTGTTGTCGGATCCCGGGGTGTTTGCCTGTCGATCCGGGGCTAACACTTTTTGTTCGTTCAACATCACGAGCTTAGCGGTGCTCCATGGCTGACGTGGCTGCCGGATGTATCCCCAGAAGAAAAAGCTTCTGCGATAAAATCGTCTTCCAACAAAATAATCTCCCTGCGGTTCATTGGCGATTGCCTGGTTAATAATTGCCTGGGATTGAGTGAACTGGTCTTGCGTTGTCTGACATCCCTCGAGCAAAAGTGCCACGCACGCAATGGTAAGAGCTAGAACCTGCTTCATAAAAGGTATTCGACACTTGTTCAACGGGGGATCGCTCAGCCACCGGTTGCGCGCGATCTGATTCGCGCGAGCATTGCCGGATTCTGGCTCAATTCGGACATCAGTGCCTCGATGGAGTGCAACGTCTGAGGGCTGATATGGTGCTCCATGCCCTCGACGTCGTGATAGATCACTTCCTCCTTGACCCCCAGCATCCGGAGGAAGTCGGTTAACAGCTGGTGGCGCCGCATGATGTTACGGGCCAAAGTCTCTCCTGCGGTGGTCAGGACAAGGCCGCGATACTTCTCGTACTTCAACAAACCCTCGGCATCCAACCGCTGAACCATGTTGGTCACGCTTGCCTGGGAAATTCTTAAGCCCTGGGCGATATCGGCTACACGCGCGTACCCCTTTGTATTGATCAGGTCGAGAATCTGTTCGAGGTAATCTTCTACGGCGGTCGAACGGCTGGGCGGCGCCGGCTTACTTGGCATAAACTCCAGTATTGCGTAAACCCAGCTGAGGATCAATGCGGGGTTTAGAAGTCATAAGATGCACAATTTCAACGCGTTCACCTGGTGGCTAAACCCGACACAAGTCACCAGAGCCGTTGATGCGGCGCAGGACCGTGTCAACCGATTTATGCTCGGTAGATTCGGCCCGGGCGCGACGGTGCCCGGCAACTCCTGATGCCTCAGCGCAAAGCCGGCAAGCGCAATCTGGAGCAAGCCGCCGGCGCCAAGTGCCTCACCTACCGCCGGCTTTGGCGCATAGACCGGAACCGATTGGTACGCGTCGCTAAACACCTTTCGCTCCACTTCATCGGCGAATGTGCCATTCGCACTGCTGACAATGAAGTCGGGGAGCGAACTGGGATCCGGCCGGCCAAAAGCCGCGCGAGCCGCCCGTTCGCACTGCCGGAATGAGCCAAATGGAATACCGGCCGACGATTCCTGCAGTGCAATCTGGCCGGACCGTCCGATTAAAATCGCAGCAGCACCTTCCCCGAAAATTGTCCCGGCCGGTCGGCCGTAGACTTCAAATTGATCCCTGGTGGTTGCCATTCGCCAACTGGCAAACGCGTCCCCGAGCAGCCAGTCTGCCTCCTCGGTTCCGACAACGAGACAACGCTCCAGTTCCGGGTGCATCGCCAGCAGTTGAATCGCGAAATGGATTGCACCAAGGCCAACCGACGAATCTCCGGCGAGTGTGTAGCTCTGCTGGTTCACACCAAGTAACGCCGCCAGATGACTTGCCGCAGCATTGTAGACGGTTTCAGGGAACAGCAGCGGACTGGCACTGTTGGCCCCACCGGTCACTATCTCGTGATAGAAACGCCGGGTATAATTGATACCGCCTGAGCAAATTGCGAAAACCACGGCGATTCGGCCAGTTACGCCGGTATCCGGTTTCAAGCCCGCGTCGGCAAACGCGTCAAATCCTGCGGCCGCGCCAAGAAGCGAGATAGTGCCCGATCGCCGCAGGCGCGGTTGGCGCGCGGCATCCGCCACGAATTTTGCAGGGACAGGGCAGGAAAAGTAACTGCGGCCGGCCAGTGAGTTCGCGAAAAGCTTCCTGGGCGCCTGCTGGCCCCGGCAGATTGCAGTCCATGTCTCCTGGCCATTGGGTCCCAGAGGCGAAACCGCCCCGATACCCTGGACAAAAAATTTCATACCTGCTTCAGAATCAGTGTAGCATTTGTGCCTCCAAAACCGATCGAATTCGACAGCACATGCCGTAGCCGGGCGGGTCTGGACCGATTCCCAATCACTCTAAATCGCCATGACGGATCAGACTCGGTGAAGTTGAGGTTCGGTGGGAGAAATTGTTCGCGGAGCGCGAGAACGCAGAACACCCCTTCGATCGCTCCGGCGGCGCCTAAGGCATGGCCCATCATTGACTTGGTCGAGCTGACTGGCACAGCGTCGCACAGCGCGGAAATCGCAGCGCCTTCGGTCGCATCGTTAAAGATGGTCGCCGTACCGTGTGCGTTCACATAATCGACCGCTCCAAACTCCAACCTGGCGGATTCGAGTGCTCTCTCCATCGCGAGTCTGGGACCGATACCGGAGGGGTGCGGCTGTGTGAGGTGGTAGGTATCAGTTGAGACTCCGTAGCCGACCATTTCCGCGAGCGCGGCCACCCCCCTGTTTGCGGCGTGTTTCTCCGATTCCAGAATCAAAAATGCGGCGCCTTCGCCGAGGACCAACCCGGAGCGATTCTTGTCGAATGGCCGAATCTTTTCTGCGGTTGCGGCCTGAAGTGAATCAAAGCCGACGAAAACAAGCTCGCTCAGCGGCTCGTACCCTCCGCAAACGACGCACTCGTGCAGACCGTGTCTGACAAGTTCAAACCCGTGTCCAATCGCGTTTGAGCCCGACGAACAGGCGTTGCTGATGATCTGCGTCGGAATACGGAGGTGGTTTGCTTCCAATGCATCCTGGATCGGTTTCTGAGGGGTGTAGTTTCCTACGAGCCGCGCGAAGCCTCGCCGGGACTTTGAAGCAAGCAAGCCTCTGTAGTAAATCTCCCCGTAACTCATCCCGCCGCAGGTCGTCCCGACAACCATGACCTCCGGCGAAGGCGCACTCGCCGACGCGCAAGCCTCCCGCAGCGCCAAGGCTGCCATCCTGGCGCCGCGATGCAGACGTTGCGAGGCGCGCCCGGGCGGGAATGCGGTCCGCAGCCAATCGTCGGGAATTTGTCCGGCAGTCTTGCACCGAGTTTTGGAAACGTCGAACCGGTCGACGGGCGTTACGCAGTCTTTTCCTTCGACCAACGATCGCCGGTTGGATTCCGCATCCGGGCCGAGCGGAGAAACCACGCCCAGACCCGTCACAAGAACGCGTTTCGATCGTAGCGATTCCTGCATAATGCACATATACACCTGCTCCGGCGAAGAACGTCAACGAGAAGCGAGACGCGAGGACTGTCGAATCGATTCACTGCAAGCCTGCACGAACCCTTTCTGCTGCCAGCGCCTGCAGCGCTCACAAATCTCTTAGGAATTGTGTACGATGCAGCTTAGAGTGTGCGAATGGGCTCGAGCCTGGACCATCCTGAGGCACCCGACTTGTCGATCAAACGATTTCGGGCGTTGATGTCTAACGCGCTCGCGTTAAAATGCCCGACCTGCGGTGAAAGCCCGATGTTTATCCCGTGGCACCAGGTCCGCAGCTTGCGAGACTGGTTCATGCCGCTCGATGGTTGTCCGCGTTGCGGTTACCCGTTCGAGCGTGAGCCCGGCTATTACCTGATGCCGATCTTTGCCGTGAATTATGGAGCCGGGGCGCTCATCGGTCTGTTCATTTATTTGATACTGGATTTCGTGGTGCATTTGCCGATTGGGCTGGTTCTGACCCTGACGATCGTTCCGATCCTGTTTTTCAATATTTGGTTTGCTCGCCATTCCAAGGCGCTGTTTCTCGCGTTCGACCTCTTTTTTGATCCGCATCACGGCGACAGCGACGGCGGCGACAGGCGGTCCGATTCGCCGACGGCCCCGAAACAGCCGGATCTGGCGCCGGTCGTGAAGCCGTGAAGCA
>CAZMNG010000163.1:0-7575 GCA_964567505.1 uncultured Chthoniobacterales bacterium | reverse complement strand
ATTCTTGTGATCCTGGAGGCGATGTACGGCGATTACCTCCAAACGAAGTACGACAACCATGAGCAGCGCCGGGAAGATTTGACTGCCATCGAATCGTTCGCCCGCAGTTTCCAAAACCCGGTAGATTTTCTGAGCCAGCTCTCACTGATGTCAACCGCCGACTCTGACGGTGCTCGCGTCGTGAGTAACGAAATCGAAAAGGTTACACTTTCTTCTATCCACCAGGCGAAGGGGCTCGAATGGTCTGCGGTTTTTCTGATCTGGCTGACCGATGGCATGTTCCCGAGTGCGCGCGCGTTTCAGTCAGCGGACGCAATTGAGGAGGAACGGCGACTGTTTTATGTCGCCTGCACACGCGCACGGGACGCGCTCTACCTCAGTTATCCCTCTTACTGGGCGAATGCGTCTATTGAGAATCGGTTTCAACGGCCGTCGCGATTCCTGAAAGAAATCCCGAAAGATCTGCTCGAGGAGTGGTGGGTTGGTACTTAAAAAGCAAACGGGCGGGCCCGTTTTTTGCTTTTCAAAATGTGTACGACAAACTTTGAGCACCTGTGTTACGGTGCGCCCATTGATTCCGTGAGTCGTTACATTCGTGCCATATACGCCCCCCTCGTCGGGTCGCGGCTAAGCAATGAGCAGTTGCTGGGCCGGCTTGCGGAAAGATTTCAAACATTGGAAGCCAGTGATTCCGAGAAGCAATCGTTGTATGATTTTGTGCGGCTGCTCCTGATCGGGAATCGTATGCGGTACATCCAACCGGACCAGTTCCTCTGGCTTGATTCATTTGCTGCCCACGCAGCGGCGTTCACCGCGTCGATCGAGGAATCGATTAACGCCATTGCTGAAAAGATTGAAGCGGCGCCGCCGCCTGAACCGTTCGATGCCGTTTTCGGGGTTTCCAGTGCAGGACTGCTTCTGCCAGGAATGGCCGAACGTGCGAGCCGGCGGCTCCCCCGGCTACTTAGTCGCACTGCGACTCAGATGGATATTTCCAACGGTGGCTGCACTGCGAGCGTGCGCACGCTCGAGCTCGTCAGCAAACTCGGTCCTGAATTCCGCAACGTGTTAATTCTGGCGATGGAGCCGAACTCGACTTTGATTGATTCGAAGACAACGGTTCGTGCAAATTGGCAAGGTATCTGCACATTTAGCGACGGCGCCGCAGGGGTCTGGGTTTCGAATGAACCGGGTGAGGGCGCGCTGGAGCTTGGTACGATGTCGTCGTGGCGCGGCGATGCGACGGAATTGATCCGGTGGGATTTGGGGACGGAGTATTACAGGTTCGGCATCGCAGAACTTGAACAATTTGAGGTTCAGGTCCGGAGCCAGGTGCTCGAGGCAATGAGCACATTGCAGGTGGACAAAACCCCGGGCGCAACCTGGGCAATTCATCCGGCCGGTATCCTGCTGCTCCTGAGCCTGGCCAAAAAACTGGGACTCAACCGAGCCGCGTTGGGGCCCTCGCTCGAACATTTCAAATCGTGCTCGAACATGAGCAGCGTCAGTATCTTGCATATTTTGCAAAATTTAATACGGTGCGCAGAACCGGGCCAGCCGATCCGATGGCTTTCCATGGGTGCCGGATTCCATGTGGCGTCCGGCGGCGGGGTTCGGGTTTGAGCAAGTCTTATGTTAGATCGGAAAGCAGTGCTGGATGCGATGGCGGAATTTATCTCGGAGAACTTTCCGAGTATTCCAAAGGAGAAACTTGAGTCATTGAAAGCCGGCGAGGTGATTCAGCAAAGCCTCGACCTGGTTGAATTCGTACTTCATCTCGAAGAAAGGCTTGGGATTGAAATTAATATCAACACCCTCGGTGAGAAGTTGATTACGAAGACGTTTGGTGAATTGGCAGACGACCTGGTTTCGATCGGGAATCGAGCGTAAAATTTCTTGATAGTTCGAAGTATTTCCCTATGTTCACCCTCTTTTACATCTATGCCATCGACTGAGAACATCGATCTGACTTCATTCCGCCTTCACGACAAAGACACTGGGAGCGCCGACGTTCAGATCGCGTTGTTGACCCGTCGAATCAATCAGCTGACTGAACATCTCAAGGTTTTCCGAAAGGATCACTCTTCGCGCCGGGGCCTGCTTAAGCTCGTCGCCACCCGTCGAAGTTTGCTTGACTATCTCAAGCGGATTTCCCAGGAACGATACAAGTCAGTCATCGAGAAACTAAATCTACGTAAGTAACCCTTTGCCTCTGAGAACGAGGCAGACGGCCATGGTCTTAGGTCCGGGTTCCGAGAGATTCTCGGAACCCGGACCTGCGAGCATAGGCTGTTCGCATCATCCTTCTCAGAGGCTCATTCAATGCAAAAACGAGTCTCAAAAATTATTGGACCCTCCGATCTCACGATCGAGACGGGTAAACTGGCAAAATTGGCGGATGGATCAGTCACGGTACGGTCCGGTGAAACGATCATCCTGGTCGCGGCTGTTTCAGCGACTTCCGTCAAAGAAGGTCAGGACTTCTTCCCGTTGACAGTCGATTATCGCGAAAAAGCGGCGGCAGCCGGCAAATTCCCCGGCGGATACTTCAAACGCGAAGGCCGTCCGTCCGAGAAAGAAACGCTGACGTCCCGGATGACGGATCGTCCTCTGCGACCGTTATTTCCGAAGGGGTATTTCTATGATACGCAGGTGATCAGCGTCCTGCTGAGCGCCGACGGCGAAAATGATCCCGATATTCTCAGCATCAACGGGGCGTCGGCAGCGCTTTGTGTCTCTGATATCCCGTTTGCCGGTCCGATCGGCGCGGTTCGCGTTGGACGAGTTGACGGACAGTTTGTCGTCAACCCAACACATTCGCAGCGGCAGCGCAGCAGCCTTGACCTGGTGTACGTCGGGACCTCGGACGAAGTCGTAATGATCGAAGGTGCAGCGGACCAGTTGCCGGAAGACGAATTTATCAAGGCGCTTGAATTCGCTCAGCCGTTTGTCCGCGAAATCACTGAGATGCAGCGCGAACTTGCTGCCGAAGCCGGCAAGCCGAAGCGGGAAGTGCCGCTCTTGCAGGTTCGAGACGATCTCCTGGAGATTGCGTTTCAAATTGCCGGGGACCGCATCGAAGCGGCCCTTTACCGGCCCGGGAAAATGGAGCGGAGCAAAGCGGTGGACGCTCTTCGCACTGAGGTCGGGACAGCGGTTCTGGCGAAGTATCCTGATGCAACGCCTTTTGAGATTTCCCAGGCGTTCGACTACCTGCAGAAGAAAGCGTTTCGGGTCAGCATTCTGGACCGGCAAACCCGGTGCGACGGTCGAGGGCTACACGAATTGCGGCCCTTGACCGGCGAGGTCGGGCTTCTACCGCGTTCCCATGGATCGGCCCTTTTTTCCCGGGGTGAGACGCAGGCTGTTGCGCTTGCAACCCTGGCTTCAGCAGAAGAAGCGCAGATGATCGATGGATACACCGGGGGCGAACAGTCGAAGCGCTTTATCCTGCACTACAATTTTCCACCATTCAGCGTCGGAGAAACAGGGCGGTTCGGCAGCACGAGCCGGCGCGAGATCGGCCACGGTGCGCTGGCGGAACGTTCACTCGAACCGGTTATCCCGCCCGAAAGCGAATTCCCGTATGCGATTCGCATCAGCAGCGAAATCATGGAATCCAACGGGTCCACGTCGATGGCAAGTGTTTGCGCCGGTGCGATGGCATTGATGGACGCCGGCGTGCCGATCCGGAAACCGGTTGGCGGGATCTCGGTCGGTCTGGTAACCGAATTTGAAGGGGACAAGCTCAAAAGGTACACGACGCTAACCGATATCATTGGTTCTGAGGATCATTTCGGGGACATGGATTTCAAACTCTGCGGCACAAAAGACGGCATCACGGGATTCCAACTCGATCTGAAGCTGCCCGGGATTCCCCTGAAAATCGTGACAGAAGCCGTTCACGAAGCCCGGGAGGCGCGTATCAAGGTGCTCGAAGTGATGACTGCGGCAATATCGGGTCCGCGAAAAGAATTGAGCCAGTACGCTCCGAGGATCGAGACGGTAAAAATTCACCCGGACAAGATCGGGTTGCTGATTGGGCCGGGCGGAAAAACGATTAAGGGAATCGTTGCGGAAACGGGTGCGGAGATCAACATCGACGATGATGGTTCTGTCCACATTTACTCTGCGAACCGCGACAGCCTCAACCGCGCAAAAGAGATCATCACGGGAATGACAAAGGAAATTGAAGTCGGCGAGATCTACCACGGGCGGGTCGTTTCGATTAAGGATTTCGGCGCATTCGTCGAAGTGCTTCCAGGCAAAGATGGCCTCGTCCATATCTCTGAGCTCGCGGATTTTCGCGTGAAGAGCGTCGAAGATGTCGTAAAAGTGGGAGACATGGTCTGGGTAAAATGTATCGGAATCGACGATAAAGGCCGCGTGAAACTCAGCCGCAAAGCGGCAATGAAGGATCGTAACGCGGAGGCCGAGACTGCGCTCCAGGAGTAGATGTGGGCTGCAGGAATAGACGTGGCCTGCAGGAATAGAACTTCGGTGCACTGGAGAGAATGCGTCCGCCGTTAGCCGTTCATGGGCAAGTGGCTGCAACAGTTTCGTGATGTGTTTTTAAGCTGCATCGCTCACAAATTGCCGGAGGATTTGCGGGCCGTGCAGGCTGAATTTTTTTTGGTGTCGATTTTCGACGAATCCCGAAAAAAATTCTTCGTCGACTGACAGAAATCCATTCCAATCCGGAATCGGAATGATAAGGTGTGCGCGTTTCCTTTGAGGGCCGGATGTGCACGCAGTTTTTTTTATTGCGTGCGCTGAGGAAGCAAATATCCTCGGGCTTTTTAAAAGGACTTGGGAGTAGCTTGAAACGTATTCCACTTACCCGCCAAAACCCCAGAAAGGCGCAGTTAGATTGCCACCGGTTGCAGCGACGCGCTCGCGCACCGCACAACTTTTTCGTGATGTCCCATGGCTAATATCTTTCCCCGGTGGGCGAACTATCTGCCGCTAAAGATTATTTTCTGTCTTCTGGTCGTTGGAGGGGCCGTATCGGCGGTATACTGGTATTACCTTACGCCGGAATACCTCAGAGCCGGGTATCAACCGATTCAACCGGTGCCGTTTTCGCATGCGATTCATGTGACCCAACTCGGCATGGATTGTCGCTATTGCCACTCGTACGTCGAGGTTTCATCCCACTCGAATGTGCCGACGACGCAAACCTGCATGAACTGCCACACGCAAGTGCAATCGAACAACCCGAAGCTAACCGCGGTGCGGGAGAGTTGGCAGAATGGGACCCCGGTCGACTGGGTGAAAATTCACCAGGTACCTGATTTCGCCTATTTTAATCATTCGGTGCACGTCAATCGCGGGATCAGCTGCGTGAGCTGCCACGGCCAAGTCAACCAGATGGACGTCGTTTACCAGAAAGAGCCGCTTTCGATGGGCTGGTGTTTGAATTGTCATCGCCATCCGGAGAATAACCTGCGCCCGGTCAGTCAGGTCTTCAATTTGGATTGGAAACCCGAGCAGGGTGAGTCTCAGCAGCAGATCGGCACTGAACTAAAACAACAATGGAATATTAATCCGCCGCAAACCTGCGAGGGATGCCACAGGTAATGAAAACTGTTTTTCGACATCCCCCGGAGGAATTGAAGGGCAAACGGTATTGGCGTAGCCTGGAGGAGCTGGCGGACACGCCTCAATTTCGGGACTGGCTTCATCGGGAGTTCCCGGCGGGTGCGTCAGAAATCGAAGCCGACGGGCTTACGCGCCGGAATTTTCTCCGGGTGATGGGCGCGTCGCTGGGATTGGCGGGGATCGGGTTGACCGGTTGCCGGCGCCCGGAAGGCTACGTAATTCCGTACACCAAAAGCGTCGAATGGTTGATCCCGGGTAAAGCGGTTCTTTACACCACATCGATGCCTGGCCCGCAAGGCGGCTTGCCCCTGATCGCGACGACGTACGAAGGGCGCCCGACAAAACTTGAGGGGAACCCGCTTGTTCCTTCGGGCAATGGCGGGACCGATCTTTTCGCGCAGGCGACTATACTGGACCTCTATGACCCGGATCGTGCGCGGGCATTCATGTTCAACGGGATTGAGTCGACGGCTAAGGATTTCGATACATTTTTAACTGACGTCCGAAAAGAGCTGGAATCGAACAAAGGCCAGGGAGTCGGGATTTTCCTCGACGAACAGTTTTCGCCGACGCGCGACCGTATGTTGCGCTCGTTGCAGGAGCAATTTGCGCAAATCAAATTCTATTCGTACGAACCGGTTAGCTTCCAGGAACGTGACGCTGCGGTCGGCGCTCTTTTCGGGCCGGATGTTGCGGTCAGGCCGGCATTCCCCAATGCGGATGTCATCGTGACGCTCGACTGCGATTTTTTAGGGTCGGAACAGACGCTGCAAGGCGTGCGCGACTTCAGCCGGCGTCGTCGTGTTCGCGAATCGGCCGATCGAATGAACCGGCTTTACGCAGTCGAGAACCGGTACACGCCGACCGGTGGGATGGCAGATCACCGGTTTCGATGTGCGGCATCTCAGATTCCCGGGTTCGCGTTGCAGTTGGCTAGCAAACTGGCTCAATCCACAAACGACCGGGTCTTGACCGCCGTGGTATCGCAGTTCACCGATACCGGCACAAAGTTCGATGATGCGTGGCTCACCGAGTGTGCGAACGACCTCGTGGCGGCCAAAGCACGGAGCCTGATTCTGGTCGGTAACCGTTATCCCGCCTGGGTGCAGGGGGTCGTTCTCGCAATGAACAGCGCGCTGGGGGCGTTTGGATCGACCCTGGAGATTTTCAGTGTTCCGCGTGTTAAATCCGCAGGGTTGAGCGATCTGGTCGCCGACGCGAAGTCGCATGCGCTGCAGAAGCTCTTTATTTTGGCCGGCAACCCGGTCTACACCGCGCCCGCTGATATTGATTGGGCTGCCGTTCAAAGGACGGTGCCGGTCGTTGTCCGACTTGGGTACAATAATGATGAGACATCTGCGCAGGCGAACTGGGTGGTCCCCGAGGCGCATTTCCTCGAATCATGGGGCGACCAACGGGCGCCGGACGGAACTTACCTGCCGATTCAGCCGATGATTCTGCCGTTATTCGGCGGTCTTTCGCAGATCGATATTCTCGCGAGATTGGCGGCCCTTCCGAATGGGCTCCAGGCCGTTCGCGACACCTTCAAGTCGCTGGCAAAAGAGAGTGATTTCGAAGCAGCCTGGACAAAATTTCTCAGGAACGGTTACGCGGACGAAACGGCTTATTCGGCCGCCAAGGTCGAGTTGAACCCGAACGCGTTACCGGATTTGTTGAGGACTGCGACCCCGTTGCCCGGGCCGGTCACACCCAGTTCGATCGAGGTCGTTTTCCCTGCGGATAACAAAGTTTACGACGGGCGTTACGCGAATAACGCCTGGTTGCAGGAGTTGCCTGACCCCATCACGAAATTGACTTGGGACAATGCGATCTCCTTGAGCAAAGCGACGGCAAAAGCGCTTCAAGTCGAGGACGGCGATGTGATCGAAATCACCATCGAAGAACGAAAGCTGCAGGCACCGGTCATGATCGCGCCTGGGCACGCCGATTATTCGCTGACGCTTCCGCTCGGGT
>CAZMNG010000162.1:0-7580 GCA_964567505.1 uncultured Chthoniobacterales bacterium | reverse complement strand
TTCGGTCTCCACGTCTGCTTTCCGACGGCGGAGCAGCAAAGGCCGGACCCGGTCACGCAACAGTTCCAGGTTGCGATATTCCTCCGGGCGTCCGCGTTCATTCAATTGGTAAAACTCGCGGTTGAAACGAAACAGCGGCCCGAAAATGGTTGGATCCAGAAAGTCGACAATCGAGTACAGCTCATCGATCCGGTTTTCAATCGGCGTGCCGGTGAGAACGAATGCGTACCGGCTTTGCAGCCGCTTGATTGCCTGGGCAGTTTTCGTGCTCCAGTTCTTGATCCGCTGCGCCTCGTCCAGCACCACGATATCCGGGCGAAGGAACCGGTTCACTTCGAGAGCATCGCGTACGATCTGTTCGTAATTCACGATCGTAAAAAATGCGGGGTGCTGGAGCGCCCGGAGCCGCTCCCGGTGAGGGCCGAAGACCAGCCGGTAAGAAAGCCCGGTAAACCGCTGAATCTGTTCCTCCCATTCAGTCTTGAGCGAAGCCGGGGTTACGACGAGCACTTTGTCCGCTTTGCCCATCCGGTGCAGCAGCGCGCAAGCCGCGATCGCTTGAATCGTTTTGCCAAGACCCATCTCATCGGCCAGAAGCGAGCGCTCGTTAAAAGCCAGATGCAGCATTCCTTCGCGCTGGTACGGAAACAGCGGCACATGCGTCTCGTGCTGCGGATAAATTCCAGCCTGCACTTTCTCTTCGTAGTCACGACGCAGAAGGAGACGTTCCGCTTGTCTCCGTCGATGTTCGAGCCGGACCGGTACATCTTGTGAAATCCGTAGCGCTGCTTTTCCGAGCAGGTTTAAATCTTTTACGATCTCTGCCGGGTCATGGTCTCTGCGGAGCAGGCCCTCGGAATCGAAATACTCGGTCACCGCCTGTAGTAATGACTTGGTCGCGTTTTCGATCCGCAACGTGTCGTGGATTGTATCCCACACCACGTCGATCCGGTCAGAGCCAGTCTCCGTCGCCTGAGCAAAAATCTTCGGGAACCGCGCCTCGAGGTGCAGGAGCACGGCTTCGACGTGCTTGCAGGTGCCCAGGCCGTTGACCCGGAAATCAGTGCATGTGCACGAAAACGCGCGCCCGGCCAGAGAGCGCACCTCTACGCTGTAGGTCATCCCGCTGCGCGAGATGACTTCAAACCGGGAAAAAATCCGCCACGCCGGTTCAAGGTTTCGAATTTGTGGTTGCTCTTCACGGGCTCTTTGTTGGCGCGCTTCGATCTCGTCCTGATCCGTTGTGCGCCAATTGAAGCTGCGCGTCAGCTTGCTGTGCGCATCATCCGAACCGTTGCGTGCGACGCGTCGTTCCGGGGGATTAAGCTCCTCATGCATCACGCCATTTGAGAACAAAACATCAGAAAAGTCGATTTTCGTTGCACTAAGTTTTGGGTCATGGGCAGCCGGCGTTTCAGCACTCAGTTAATGGCTTATCTGACCTGTCCCTCTTTTCCCGTACAGCTTGATTCCGTGAGGCTCTCGATGACTTGCCGTTGCACACCTTTGCCGTGGCGCGGGCGCGCCAGTTGGAATCAATCCACCCGGTCAGGGAACGCCGGGCAACGCACCGAAGCAGAAGTTTGGTGCTGACCTGGAGCGACAAAAAACGAAATCGATCCGTCCAGGTTCCAAATCCAGACCTCGGCGGCTCCGGCGTCGAAATAGACGGCGCGCTTTTGGTCGACCTCCGCGGCGGTGTTGGACGGGGAAAGGATCTCGACACAAATTTCCGGAGCGCGCTCGAACAGGGCAAGACAAGGGATATCTTCCGTTCGATCCTGTGCCAGCCAGGCTTTAAGCTTAGTCACGGACGTCAGCAAACAAGGGATACCATTGACGGTACAGGGCTGATCTGACAGGCTATGGGTCTTGCGCGCGGGCCTATCTGACCTGTCCCTCTTTTTTCCTCCTAAATGGTCTTGATGCCAACCAGATGACACTGTTGCACCGACCGGTTATCCTGCTGGTTACGGCCCTTTTGTCCGCGCTCGCGTTCAAGGCTTTGCATCTGCCGGCTGCCTGGTTCTTCGGGGCGCTCGTCGTTTCGGCCATCTTTGCCGTGTGCGACTGGCACGTAACCGAGTTGCCACGGGCCGTTTTCCTGGCAGGTCAAGGAGTCATCGGGACCGCATTAGGTGCGGGGTTTAGTCTCGAGACCCTGTATAATCTGGGCCGCCATCCAATCGTCTCCGCGTTCGCTGTCGCTTTCATTCTTCTGATCGGCGCCCTAAACGGTTGGCTCCTGGCGCGTTTCACGCAGCTGGACGTCGCTACCGCGTTTCTGGGGACGATGCCCGGCGCGGCCACTCCGCTGGTGGCGATGAGCGAGAGTCTGCGGGCTGACCCGCGGCTGGTGGCAGTGATGCAGTACACGCGGATGTTGCTGATTCTCATTTCGCTTGCGCTCGTGACGCCAATCCTGAGTCATTTCTCCCCGTCGTACGTGGATCAGGAACCGGCGATTACAGCCGCAGTGCTTCCCGCGAACTTCGTCTGGTGGAGACTGGCGATTCTAGCGGTGCTCGCATGCATCGGCGGATTTACGGGAGCACGGGGGCGCATCCCCGCTGGAGCATTCCTGGTTCCGGCGGTTCTCTATATTCTCTTGCAACTATGCGGTGTGCAACTTGGTCGACTACCCTGGCCTGTCTCTGCGACTGCCTATTTTGTTGTGGGGTTACACGTTGGGGGACGTTTTCGCCGCTCAACGATCGCAGCCGGCAGGAACATCCTGCCTGCCGTTTGTGGAACGACCCTGTTGCTGTTGGCCGGTTCCTTCGTCCTGGCCTGGATCCTGACGCTGGAACTCGGCCTCGATCCGGTTCGTGCCTATTTGGCCGCCACGCCTGTCAGCATCGAGTCGGTAGCCGCCGTCGCGGCCGAATTAGAAGGTGACGCCGGCATCGTTTTTACCTTCCAATTCGTGCGGTATCTCTCCGTCGTGATGGTGGCTCCGTGGCTGGTTCGCGCTTGCAGGAGATGGCTGGAGAATACCAAAGTCTCGTCGCGCTAATTTTTCGCGGCAATTCGATAATTAACGAACCGAGGTCTTGCCGGGGCGATCGGGCGGCCGCACATAAGCGTTAACTGTGGGATCAATGGACAGGTCAAATAACGATTCAGTGCCAATTTTCCGGCTGCTGCGAAGCTTCTCCTCGATGATGCCGTTCACGAATCGGCTTGGAGTTATGACGCGTGGATGCCTTCGCGATTTGTTCCATCCATTGAATCGTCTCGCTTTGCTGGACGTGCACCGGAAGACGTTTTTCAAAAAGTTCATCGTTCCCGTCCCCCTCCAGGAGGCCCCACCCCAGAGGTACTTCCGCTTCGTCAAGCAGACCGGGTATCGTCACCAGATAGTGAACATTTGCCAATTTATATCGGCTCATCAGGTCAAACTTTGTGTTACCGAGAAGATGGCGATGGATGCGTTCGATCTTATCGACCGTTTGCCGGTAGGGTTTGTGGTCAAGCGTGCTGAAATCGAAAGCCGACCACTCCGGGAAGAGCGAATCCGACACGCGCAGCGCAGGATAATGAATCGCAAGCAAGCGTTCAAGTTTGTCGCGCCGTTCCTGCAGGTCTAACAACGTCGCCCGGAGTTCATTCCGGCGCCGATTGTCGCGCTCCAGGTCTTGCCGGCTCTGCTTGCATTCAAAGATTGCCACCGTCGGTTGACTCTGCGTCCGGCTAAAACGAATGGCCGCGACATCGACAATGAAACGCGTCCGTGGCGCCCGCACCTCCATTGCGCAGCAGCGATAACCACGGTCGTAAGCCCAAAGGAACGTCTGTTCCTTCAGGCGTTGGTGCAGTTCAGATTCGACGGGCATACATTTCCAGCGCCAGGTATTGCGAGCCATGCACGCTTTAGCATTCCCTTAGTCTCTGTCAGATAAACATCGAATGTGCGTCATAGAGAACGCCTATCGGACGAGCCGAAAGATAGTTTGCCAGCGTAACTCCCAGATTGCGCGAAATATCCTGATGAAACCGGTTGGGAGCCGGCGCCGCGTAAAGGTCTCCTTCGATCAGCTGGTACCGCGGCCCGGTCTCCGGCAGATTTTTATAATCCGCCACCGTCAGCGGCGGCGCATAAGGGCGCACGAGCATCGTTCATGACCATACTCAAGAAGGACGAATTAAGAAGGAAGAATTAAGAAGGAAGGGGGCTGGAACGTTCCCGAGTTCAAAGGAGGATAGGCGTCCCGCCTGTCTCTTCCTTTGCCGGCGCGACCGGCCGGAATCATCCATTGCAAACCGACCCGCTAGTAGCAGCACAATTTCCGAAATCGTACTCGTACTCGTACTCCTACTCGTCCTCGAATTAGCGTGTACGAGCTCCGAAAAATGCGAGCCCTCGTCGACCAGTAGACGCTTCGTCAGCGCAGCCATCGGTTTCGTAGGTAGCCCAAAGTCGAGTACGAGTAGGAGTACGACCACGAGTACGGATTGCTCCGGGCCCAATGGAGCCCAAACCCCTAGCCGCAGCCCCCAAAAGGCTAGACCGCTCCGGATCACTGATTAACCATCGCCGCCCGCTGATGCGTATTTCGAATCTGATCCCGCAACCCGGCCGGCTGAAGCACTTCCACCGCGTCGCCCCAAGACCAGACCCAGCGTTCAAATTCGGGCGTGATCGCGACCTTTATTTTCAGTTCCAGCGTGCCATCCGCCCCCTGGCGCAACTTTTGCGAGGCATGCCATTGCCGCTCCGATACAACCTGCGCCGCCCAGTCCCTGAATCTCAGCCCAACTGCCTCGGGCTGCAAACCTTCGTAGATTCCGATGCTGTCGATGAACGATTCCGAAACGTCGAATCCGGCCGGTCGCTGAAAACTGTGCGGTAAGATCTTTGGCCTGCGCATCCGCCCGAGATGAAACGTCCGTAACTCGCGCCGGGCAAGGTCGTGACCGCGCACATACCATTGACCTTCCACGCAAAGCAGTGAAAACGGTTGAACTCTGCGGACTTCGCTCTTCGCAGTCCTTGAGTTCAGCTTCCGATACTCAAACTCGAATTCTTTCCGCTGATGGACTGCCGCGGCAGCCTGCTCGAAGACTTCGAGAGAATACTTCGATAATCCTATTGGCCTGAATAAAACCGCGTGATCCAGTTCTTGCCAATTAAACGCGATCTCATTTTCAAGCTGGCTGGACAGCTTGCTGAATGCCGCTGCCAATGGTTTCTGGTACGGAGTCCCCGCGTATTGTTCGACCGCTTTGCGCGCAATGAACAAGGCGATCAGCTCGGCCTCAGTGATCTTGACAGACGGAAACGAGCCGACGACACCGTCGAAATAGAACCCGTGCCGAAGCCGGTCGTACTCGATCGGCAGCTCCAACTGGTATCGCATGAAATCGATATCGCGCTGCACTGTTTTCGGAGAAACTTCCAGGGCCTTGCCCAACGTGGAGCAGTTCGGACGGCGCTCGGTCTGGATCTTTTGAAAAATGTATTGCATTCGCGCCAGTGGCGGCCGAGTTACCGGCGTCCGCGCGATTCTGCTCCTGTCCATGGGCGAGATCTTTACCCGAAAGTACGCAAAAGAGAAAGCGGCCTCTCTAAAATCTAAAATGAAATATTTTTCAGCATCCCCCAACCGATGTCCTACCCCCTGTGCGAGCGTGATGGCTCAAATATGCAAATATGGACTCTGAGCTTACAACGGCAGCCGACATGACTATCAAAAAGAATTACATAGTATTTCCAGATGAGAGCGTTCCGTTCGAATCGCAGACCATCATAACACGCGGAAAAACGGCGTGCGGATCACTGTACCGATTCGAAGCGCCCCGCTCATTCAAAGGCCTGAGCGTGCTCTGGAGAAATGAGCAGCGACATGTAGCGAAATACAGCGCGCTCAGGTGTCGCTGATTAAAATTACATTTAATAGTGATTACGAAATGCCGAATAGCTTTACGACACTGAATTTTTCCGCTTCTTCTTTCGGACATTTGATTGCATTAGCGCGACGAGCTGGGACGGATGTGCGGTTGAATTTTCGAATGTTTTGTAGTGCTGCAGGCTACCTCAACTACAGTGAAAGCCGGTCAACGTGACTTGGTTATGGAGCGCCAACGATCGCCGTGGCTACCGATATGCCCAAGCCTGGCCGCCGGGTTGCCGTTTCGGCAACGAAAGCAAATGAAACGAAAGTTCACACTCGTTCCGATAATTTCAGATGAGTTTTTCAGATTTTCGTGAGCTCTTTAAACGAGCACTGGACGCCGACGAGCCCTACCAGTATCAGTGCCGGCTGGCTTGTGGGCCTGATGCCAAACTCGAGGATGTTGAATCGCTCCGTGGCGGCGCGACTTGCCGATCGCAGCTAATTAACGTTCCGACCGGTCTTGGCAAAACTGCGGCGGTTGTGTTGGGATGGCTTTGGAATCGAGTCCTTCATGCTGACAGTTCCCATCGAAACTCGTGGCCACGAAGACTGGTCTACTGTTTGCCGATGCGGACGCTCGTGGAACAGACACACGACAGCGCGGCGAATTGCTTGGGGAGGCTGAAGATTCTATGGGATGGCAAGAGTGAGCACGGCGGGAAGGTCGGGCTTCACATTCTCATGGGTGGAGAGGTAGACAGGGAATGGGATCTTTATCCTGAAAATGAAGCGATCCTTGTAGGCACGCAAGACATGCTCCTTAGCCGCGCGCTTAACCGTGGCTATGGCATGAGCCGTTATCGGTGGCCGATGCACTTTGGGCTGCTCAACAACGACTGCCTGTGGGTGATCGATGAGACGCAACTTATGGGTGTTGGTGTGGAAACGAGCGCCCAGCTCGACGGGTTCCGGCATGATGAAAAACTTTCCACCTTCGGCCCGTGCCCGACGTGGTGGATGAGCGCGACCCTTGACGAAACGCGCCTTGTTACAGTGGATCATCCGAAACCGGTGGGTGGTTTGCCAATGGAAAAGCTGAGCGATGCCGAACAAAACGGAGGTCAGCCACATAAGCTAATCACAGCCCGAAAGAGCCTCTCACCCGCTCCGTTCGTGCTCAACGGAGCGACGAAAGGGAACTACGCGAAACAAATGGCCGGTTTCATCAAAGATCGCCACCAAACCGGCACGCTCACACTCGTCGTGGTGAATCGCGTGTCACGCGCACGCGAAGTTTTCGAGACGTTGACGGCCGGAAAGAATCCCCCCTATGCGCCGGAGAAAGTCGCTCTCATTCACTCGCGCTTTCGCCCGGCTGACCGCGAGCGGCACACGCGGCTTTTTTTAGGTGAAGGCGACCGGATTGTCATTGCCACGCAGGCCGTCGAGGCGGGCGTTGACGTGTCGGCCCGGCTGCTTGTCACAGAACTTGCTCCGTGGTCTTCGCTTGTCCAGCGCATGGGCCGCTGCAACCGCCGCGCTGACCTCCCGGATGCGGAAGTGTTTTGGGTGGACCTGCGGGCAAAGGATGACAAAGACGACTTATTGCAACCTTATTCCAAGGCAGAACTCGCCAATGCCCGTTCTGCACTTGAGCAACTCGCCGACGCCAACCCACGCGCTTTTAGTGGAGTAAGCGTTTCGCCGGAATTCGTCGTCCGGCCCGTCATCCGGCGTCGTGAC
>CAZMNG010000161.1:3585-7591 GCA_964567505.1 uncultured Chthoniobacterales bacterium | reverse complement strand
ATTGTCGGTTCGGCCAAAAACTTTCGGGAAACTGAGACCGAGGGCTAGCTGAATCGCCAGGACAATGAGCGCCAGGACCCAACTGATGACCGACGTCGGCGACATCGTTCGTAGCAACAGAAAGTTCCCGAGAAACTCTCTCAGCGCGGGGGCAACGGCCGGAAGGCCGTTCAGCAGGACGCGCTGGCCGTTCGCCTTCAAGTTTTCGTCCCCATTGATGGTCGAAGCGATGGAAACATAATCGCCATTTGCGGTCGCGCCCGGGTTGATCGTCAAAGCGGATCCGTTTGCGACGAGGTCGCCGTTTACCGTCCCACCGAAAGTGACGGTGCTCCCGACCAGAACAAGGTCACCTTCAATTGTGCCATCGATTTCACCAGTCACCCCGATGAGAACGACATCGCCCTGCGCCACGTCGTCGCGCCCCAGCTTAAACGATTGGCCGACGACAACCCGGTCATCATCGCTGCTGCCATGTTTGTGATGTTTGTGTGCTTTGCTATTGTCTATGACTTGCCAACCGGGAGAATCGCCTGTGTCCGTGTGAAACAGCGCACGCCCGATCAGCGAGTTAGTCAGCAGATGTCCGAACCGCAACGATTCGAGCAGTGCTGGGCAGCAGTTGCGCCCGGGGCCGATCGGCAAGCCGGCGTGAGCTTCGGCTGAAACGATCAATGAAACGAAGCAGGCAAGGGCAATTCGGAGAAAATATCTCATTTTCGAACGCCTGCCAGACGCTGGATCGCGGAGGCCGAAGCAACCAACAGAATGTAGCTGAGCCCAGCCGCTGTCGCGAGCAGGGGCAGAACAGAATAATTAAAGACTTTCGCGCGCAGCAGCGCGGTCTTCGCCGCATCCAGCAGGAGGGGAAACAGGTCCATCACTGCGGTAACGCCGGGTAAATGCGCGGCGATCTGCAGAGGATTCACCATCAGCGAAAGTCCAAAGACCAACACCGAAATCGCCAGCACGAATGCCCGCCACACCGCGCCGCGCGGCCCGAGCACTCCCACCCACCACCGTCTGGTGGCGCGTTCTCCGACCTGCTCCATGACTTTGGGCAGCAGGGTCGCAGGAGCCTCGATGTCCGCCAGGTTGGCCAGCTCTTCGTCGAGCCAATCTTTCTTCGGATCGCTCATTTCGTAACCAATCTCTTTAGCGTTTCGCGTCCTCGATGTATATCGGACTTCACTTTGGAGAGCGAGATTTGTAGTTTCGCCGCAATCTCTTCGTAGGTCATCTGCTGGAAATGAAATAGCACCAGAGGGACGCGATGGGCATCCGGAAGTTTCTGGATTGCCAACTCCAGCGCTGCCGCCCGGTCGTTCTCCTGATCCGGTTCGATCGCGATCTCGACCGGTTCTGTCTGCTCCGAAAAAAACTTCCAGCGCGCACGGTACCGATTCAAATGATTGATGGACAGGTTCGTTGCGACCGTCTTCAACCAGCCCCCCACGGTTGTACTATTGCGCAATTCCTTGAAGCGGTCGTAGGCCCGGATGAAAACCTCCTGCGAGATATCCTCCGCGTCCGCCGTGTTGCCCACGATCCGAGCGGATACCGAAAACACCATATTCTGGTAATTTCGAACAAACATTTCGAACTCCTCTACCTCCGCCATGTCTTTGTCCGACGCTCCACCCGTCCGATCACGGAATTGGGACAGGGAGAGCGTTGCGGCCGCGATCATGCTAGCGTGAAGTCTAGGGGCGCTCGACTAGAAAAGGACCGTCCCGGTTGCTCTCAAAAATTCAACGCTTGCGACCAGAGACCATGCGCCGAGCCAAAAGACCAGGAGCGTATCGATAATTTTGAACGCGGCATCGTTTTCGATGCGTATCCAGTTGCCTTGTTGCCGGTTTGAGTCCGGCGTTTTGAAATCGAGATAGATGATGTTTCTGTTCATGTCCATTGATTGGGTTTCAATCACAGGACACAGCAGCAGACGAAAAAGTTGCAGAAATATTTTGGACAGTCTTTTGCTAAGATGCCAGGACCCGATCAAAACGATTGAGGATCCTCGGGCCGAATGTTTCGTTTGACGCCCCAGGAATCGTGGATATAGCCTTCCCACCGCAAAATCTGGTGAGGTGGCTGAGCGGTCGAAAGCGGCGCTTTGCTAAAGCGTTGTACCCCAAAAGGGTACCGAGGGTTCGAATCCCTCCCTCACCGGTGTTTTCTCCTCGGAGAACAGCTTCCAGAGCCGATTGAAAAGGTTCACACTACCAGGAATCTCTTTTCGGACATAACCTAAAACAAGGTGAAAGAACCTAAAAAATATCAACAAATTTGTGTGAATTTTTGTTTACATCTTTCTGGAATCAAAAGTGCCTGAACCGATCGTTGCCGACGCCGACGCGGATCCGCAGCGTAGGAAGGCTATTCTCTGTGTTGTTTCAATCCGCCGTTGCCGCCCGGTAACCGTACTCCAAAAAAGAAAAATGCCTCTAATTGGATCCCAATCCCGTACCCTGCTCGGCCAAAGCGGCTTTCAAACACGCTACCCCCATGTAGAACCGGCTGCTGTCGCTCAACGCCGCCCATTGCTCAGACGTTGGCGGAGCATCCGTTGTGCCGGCCTGCAGCTCTTTGACGAGCTCCTCTTCCCGGACCGTAAAGCTCCCTGGATCGGCCAGGAGTCGCGCCAGGATTTTGGCTGATCGAGGACCTGCGAGCATGAGATAATGATTTTGGATCAAGAACAAGCCATACGGCAAGACTTTGCGCGCTCCACGGCGCCCGCTTGGGGGATCGTGGCCGTGCGCCGATTGGTCTCGCGGACGTGTCCTCACCACGTTAGCGTTGCTCTGGGGCGCGCGATGTACACATTTCTCATCTGCGGTTTTCCTCGATCCGGGCTGACCTGGGTCTCACGGTTCCTGAGCGTTCCGCACAAGTCAATGTGCTTATGCGACGGCTTGGTCCGGGCCAGAAGCGCCGAAGCCTTCTGGTTTAACTACACTGAACTAAGTTGGGCTAAAGGGCTCGATTTCTTCGGTAATGCTCAGCCGTTGAACCTGCTGTTGTTGCCGTCGTTGCTGGCTGCTTGGCCGACGGCCACTGTTGTCTGGATAGAACGTGATTTAGCTCAAGCGATGCGGAGCGCCGCCAAGGCAAACCTCGAACTCGATCCGAGGCACTGGAGGCAATTGCAGGATCTGCGCGATCGCCACTGTGCAGATTACGACGTGCTGATGAGTTATGAAGAATTGGCCCGCGAAGACGGGATCCGCGACCTCTGGGATTCAGTGCTTCCTGGGGTGCCGTTTAATCGGCGCCGGTGGGAAGCTTTTGCCACCAAACGGATTACTTGCTCCCCGGAGCGACTCCGCGGACGCGACACGAGCCGCTTGAGGCAATTGATCCAGGCCGAGGCCCCGGAGCATCTTGAGCTTGCCGCTCAGTTGGAGAAATTCGATCCATCCCCTGGCCTAATCGTGCCACAGTAAATGTCTTGGCCGAGCGCGCCCGAGCGACCATTGGAAGCCTCTCTCGGTTCACGAATGCCGGTGTTTTGCCTGCTGGCCTTTATTGAGCTGCCGACGCGCGATGATTGAGCTCAGGATTTAAGCACCCCGGGTCCTGGCCATTCAAAGTTTCGCAGCGGAATTCGACCCCGGCCCGACGAGCGCGGGCTGGGGTTCGATCGAGAGCGCCTTTCGCTGCTGGGCCAAGCGAGCCCGCAGGCATGTAACGGCCGAAAGCAGCCGGATATCCCGGCCTAAAGACGTCAATTGTCCGGGCCGCGGCGGTTCCCAGTCAGCTTCTTCCAGTTCGCCGTTTTCCAGAAAACTATCAGGATCGCTCAAGAGCCTTTCCAGGATTTCGGCGGACTTCTGGCCACTGATCATATCGGGTGATTTTGGCCAGGAAAGCAACGGCTGTGCAAGGCTCTTTGCCGGATTCTCAAAGAGCCGCTCTTCACAGAGTTCTCGAGAAGCCGCCGCTTTGCTCGAGAGCGTCTGCCCACTCTTCAGTCGGTGGAACGCTCATCGCTTTCAATTCG
>CAZMNG010000161.1:0-3575 GCA_964567505.1 uncultured Chthoniobacterales bacterium | reverse complement strand
TTCGGCTCTCAGCTCTTCGATCAGATAGTCATCCTGCTTCATGAGCCGCTCAACGTTGCCCCTGAGCATGCGTTCGAGGATGTCGGTGAGCCGCGTCACCTTCTCAGTCATAACGGGGAGTGCCTACCAGGAACCCTCTTCTCCCGCAATTGCTCCTTGTCGGGCGAATCCACCTCGGCTGCTTCCATTCTCCCAAGCACGCCGCCCTCGCCTACAACGGCGCGGCAAGAAAGTTCCTTGGTGAATTCGCGAATGTTAACCGGTTTCCAATCAGGAGGGAGGAGACTGACGTCTAGCTTTCACCTCCCGGTTGCCGTCCTAAAACGCTGCGCCAGTGTCTGCGCAAAACCTGGCTGAACAGCTGTTGGCGCGCCAGGTACTCGAGCAACTGCAGGAACAGCGCCAATAGGTGCGGCACCTGGCGTAGAAACCGGCAGCGGTCGCGGACGCCGTGCCGTTCGGGTGATCCGGGGCGGCACGGTCTGCTCAAGAGCGCCGGCACCGATTTTGTGTCCTTCGATGGCAACTAACTCCAGCTTGTTGCCGGGAAGGACCCGGAAAGTGGCCATCGCTACGAAGGTATCGTCATCGCCGATGCCCTCAGGGACAAACTGCGGTGGCCCGGGGAAGATGACCTGGCTAGCCATGGCGATTTACCGAAAAGAATTAACAGCTTTGGCGTGCGAGCTGAAACTTTATTTTACCGGGTCGCAGCCATCCAAAATGCCATATGAATTGGCATTTAATCCTATAGAAACCGATACATTCCTGCTCCGTTCAGTCGAATAATGCTATTAATGTAAAGCCACACGACCCGATCTAATCGAGGCTTTGACTTATATTCAGTCGGATTATTCTAGAAAAAAATTGATCTGCGGCGCATGATTGGGCGTCATGCCACAAGGGTGGTTGAATGCCCCGGAAGGTGGAGTCGCTTCGCCCGGCGCAGCCAGGGACGAGCTTGGTGTGCCCAGGATCGTTACAGGAGCTGAAGAGGCCGATGCCATGGGTAGGCTCGGTTACAACGTCGAGAACATGACTTCCATGCTGCCGACGATGAACAAGATCGTCCAGAGCACGACCTCGCTCATCGACAACGCCTATGACCGGCAGATGGCTTACAGAAAATCCCTTGCCGATCTTGACGAAGCCAACGCTCGCACCGGACTCTACGGCGCGCAGGCCGACAACCTCCAGAGCGAATCCGACCAGCGCAAACAACTCTTGCCTTTGGATATCCAGGCAAGGAATCTGGCTCTTAAAACCAACCAGCTAAAGCTGGACGCGCTAGAGAGTCAGCAGGCTGACACGAGCGACGCAGCTGACCGGGCCAAGGAAGCAATTTCAGCATTACCGGTCTGGAATGATCCGCAGTACTCGACACAGATCAATGATTGGCTAGACAAGAACGCTTATCTGCTCAGCCGTCCTGATGCCGTGGGCAAGCAGCTCCAAGCCGCCTACGGTCTGGTTGACGGCCGGGTAAGGGCGACAACTGATTTTCAGGATAAGCTTGGTCAGGCCAAGGAACTTAATTCATTGCAGCAAGGCGGCTTCCTCCAGAGTCCAATCGACCCGGACCGACTTGCATTCAGTGGCCAGGCGGCCCCGACACTGGTGCAGGGGCGGATAGCCAAGAACCTGGACCAGCTCCAGCAGTTAATTACTGACCCTCGCGTACCACAGGCACAGAAAGACCAGCTCACGGGGCTCTACAGCTATGGCAAGACGTTCCTGGATAGCGACACGGGCGCGTCCGACGTCATGGCCAACAAAGCGCACGAGCTTTTCAGCGCGAACGGCAACTTTAACGGCACAGCTCAAGGGTTGCTTAATGGCATCAATGCGTCCTTGAACAAAGAGACTAAGCCGGCGGAAGAGACCCGGACAATTTATTCGCCGCCGCTCAAGCCGGGTATGAAGCCCGAGGAGCGCAAAATTACGGGAACACCGGAGCAGGTCCAAGCGGCCATTACGCCGTACGAACAACAGCAACAGTGACAAATAACGCTGGACAAATTACGCAAATCGGGAATCCCAGATACTCCAGAAAACCGTGCTGACCAGGCCGCTTATCAGCGTGGCGAGATCAATCTGGATGAACTGACCAGGCGCATCAATCAGCGCGCGGTGCCGACTTTGCCGGTCCAGCCAAACCAGCAACCAGGTCAGCAACCCCAACAGCCGCGGGTGCCTCGCAACCGACGGGGTATGCCGCTTTCGCAGGCTGATACCGGCGGCGCAGGCGGTTTGCAGCCGGTCAGCTACGAGCCTGACGCTTCTAGCGGCGGTGAGCGGCTCCCAACAAGCAACAATGATTACCGGTATCCTGAAGGCGCCGGGGACGTGCTCGGGATCAACCGCAACGTGTGGGCGAACGTCATGAGCGAAGAGGGCCCAGGATTCGGCCTGGATCCTGGCACTAGTCACATGTCGGTTTTCGGTCTTTGGGAGGATTCTCCCGGCGTCGAGGGCGAGGCTTACCGCGTTGCCAGGCAGTACGGAGCGAACTCGCCTGAAGCCTTCAATGCCGTCACAGCGGCGTGGACGGACAAGTTTTTGAAGCAGTCACAGCCATGGGAACTCGCCTCGCCCGGTTTGCAGGAGCTGGTGATCGCAGACTCGCAGCACAGAGGGGGAGCAGCCGCCCGCGATATCATTGACCGCATGGGCGGCTATGACGCTGTCAATAGCATGCCACCGGAGGAGGCAATCGCTGCCTATTCCGCGCTGCGCAGGCCGCTCTGGCCCGGCAACAGCGACCGCATCGTGCGCGAGCGCAACTGGGCTTTGAGAAATGACGACAGGCTGCGCGCAGGTCCCCAGCAAGAGCAACAACCGCAGCCGCAAGCTACGGAGGCCTGAACAGGCGAGCTAATCATGCCAGCCGCGAGTTTCCAAGAAACTGGAGAACAACCTGCCGCGGCCGCTCCGGTATTGCCAGCACAACCTGCCGCGGCCGCTCCGGCAACGTCGGCACCGCAATCGACTGATCAGGACGCGGCCTTTTCCGCGGACCAGGTCAAAGCCTGGGCGGAAGGCAAACAACCTGCCGCACCTGCTCCACCACAGGAAGAACCCTTCACAGCCGACCAGGTCAAAGCCTGGGCTGAACGCGGCACAGGGCTCTTTGAAACAAGCCCCGTCCTGTCTGGCCCTCCGTGGTGGATGCATTTGCTCGAATTTGTGTTCCCGCAGCTGGGCGGCCCATTTCAGAACAATTTCGAACGGTTGGAAAACGAGGCCGCGGTTAAGACTGCTTTCCAGATGGTGGCCGGAGTGCCTGGCGCAATCGCCGGCGTCGGGACACTTCTCGGGCCTGAAGCACTCCAGGGCAAAAGTATCGCGGAGGCCCAAGCTTATCGCGATTATCTAATCCATCAACGGGCTGATCTTGACTCTCAATTTGATCAGGCCAGCAAAGGCGGAGCACTTGACGGCGAACTGGCCGGCTCCTTAGCCCAGGGCAGCGCAATTCTCCAGCACCAGATCGATGCAGCTGATGCGTACATCGCTGCTGGTGGCAAACCGGCTCCTGATCCGCTTACAGGCGCTTTGCGCGCGTTTAGTTCGAC
>CAZMNG010000160.1:0-7596 GCA_964567505.1 uncultured Chthoniobacterales bacterium | reverse complement strand
CGAGCACGGACGAGCGGTTTACCCGCGATGGCTCATCGCGATCGGCCTCGGTTTGACTGCGGCGGCTCTCTCGAAACTGTTCGGAGGCGATTGGTCAGTGTTTTTGACTGTATTTGTCGCCGGCACGGCTGGCACCTGGGTACGCCAGCAGTTGGGTCGATGGCATTTGGTTCCGGCGCTCGCCGCGTTTGTAACGGCCCTGATCAGCGGCGTTATTGGCGGTCTGGGCATGCGTTTGCACCCCGGGTCGATTTCGGCGTTGTGCCTTGTGGCTCCGGGGATGATCATTGTTCCCGGTGTTCCGCTAATCAACGGCGTGCGGGACGCCGTGAACAACCACATTAATCTTTGTTTGGCGCGAATGGCCTTCGGCGCGGTTGTGGTCATGGCGATTGCTTTCGGGTTGTTCGGTGCGACCGTCGCAACGGGTGTCGGCATCCCGGTCTCGGGTCCGACGGTTGAGCTGCCGATCCTTGCAGATGCAATCTTCTCAGCACTTGCAGCGGCAGGCTATGTATTCCTGTTCAATGTTCCGGTCAGGGATGCGTGGGCCTGCATTCTTTGCGGGATGGCCAGTCATACGTTGAGGACAGTCGCGATTCGTCTCGGCGTCGACATTGTCACCGGAACGTTACTTGGATCGCTGGTGGCTGGTTTTCTGGCTCAGGGTTTCGCTCGCCATTTCAATGCGCCTCCGGTCACGTTCGCGTTTCCGGGCGTTGTAGCCTTGGTGCCCGGCTCGTTCGCGTTTCGCGCCGTGATCGGCAGCCTCCAGGTCATGCAGGCCGGATCGCGTGCGCCGGCGCAACTGGTCGCCGAGACCGTCGGTCTCATCGTTTCCTGCGTCCTCGTAACAGCCGTCATCGGGATTGGAATTGCAGTGCCGCTGGCCGTCACGATCGGGAGGAAACGGAGGGGATGAATAGTCTGCAGACGGTTCGACACTTGGCCCAAATGGTTCTTCAGCGTGCGGCGCCAGTCAAATGATGCGGCCTTCGTCTAACGAGCCTGGAGAGCCTCCTGAAATTGCGAGGCGAGGTTAGCGATCAGCTCAGCGGAGCGGGCAAAACCTAAGCGACCTGTGTTAATCGTGACGTCGTATTGCGTCGGGTCGTCAATTTCGACATCGAAATAGGTACGCACGTAGCGGCGCCGGGAATCATCCTGTTCCTTTAGCAACCTGACGGCCTCATCATCGGCCAAGTGATACCGGTCGGCCGTGCATCGGATCCTGGTTTGCAAGGGAGCCACCAATCGCACATGGAACACATTGTTTAAGCGCGCTGTAATCACGTGGGCACCACGACCGACAAGAATGGCGTGGCCAAGAGCGGCGAGTCGGAGAATGGTTTTGGTCGTGTGCTGTACCATCGTCCAGCGCGATGGGTGGAGCCCGAGCACTTCTTCGACGATTTCTTGGATCGGCAGCTTCGCTTCCTCGGTCATGAACGCTTCGAGGCGCGGTGATAGTTTGTGATCCTCTAATACTTGTTTAGCTAAATTGGAGTCAAAGACGGCCCAAGGTGTCGACGCCGATGCGGATCCGGCGGCAGTCAGGCGATCGGCCAGGATTCCGGCGATCGTTGTCCCGCCGGCACCCGCTTGACGTGAGATTGTAATCGACAGCGGCATTGGCGGACGCGCCTTATCCGGGATCGCCGCCTGCGCGGCGAGGTAGCGGTTAAATTGCTCTAGAAGTGAAGTTTTCATAACGAGTTTGGCGGTTGGCTATCGATACAAAATTCAATCACACTCGGATGGAGCAGACTACGCCGCTATTGGCGAAACTATGCCATTGGTTGTCTGCTTTCGCGCTCAGGCCGCTCGCGCCGAAGATGGAAAAAAGCGTCAAGTTACGGTGAGCGATCAATCTAATAAGCTTTGGAAGCGTCTGGTTCGTCCAGCAGATCTGTGACAAGCGACGCAGTCAAACAGAGAACCCCTCCGGTTACACCGGCCGGGATTGACGTCAGCAGCAACAGCGGTGCGTTCACTGAAAACAAGTTGCCCGGCGTAAACATGGAACAAAGCAGGGCCTCAGCCCATACCGCGAATACGCCGGCGGCGATACCCAGGGGTGTGCAGACCCACCATTGACGGAGAACGGATTCCCGGGGTGCAAAGAAATAGACGGGTAAAGAGAGAATGAACCATGGCAATGCGAAGGGCAGAGCAAGTATGCAGAAGACGAGAGCCAAGGCCGATGCGATCAAAATCTTCAGGGTAAACGAAGGAAATAATTCGTTGCGAAATCTGTCAATCCGATCAGCCCAAAAATTGTTAGAGTTATGGCAACAATTGTCGGGCTTAGCCGGGCCAGCATTCAGGCTAAACTCTACAGGAAACTGGGCGAACTGCGGTCCGAGGTTTGACAAACCGAGGCAGCAATCACACCGAAATGCGGCCAATCCGCGCGTACCAATTGGCAAAATCGGGTAGGCTGAAGCGACGTCAGGAAGGTTAAGCTGAGTCGGTTATCCGGAGCTAGTCGGCAACGACAAAGCGGGATGAAGAAGAAGATTATAGCAGCATTGTTGATCCTTATTGGGCTATCCGGCGCCTGGTTTATCTACCAGCATTTCTACGGACAGCAGCCGAAAACCCTTGAGATTTACGGCAATATCGATATTCGCCAGGTGAATCTCGGATTCCGGGTTGGGGGACGCGTCCAGGAGATGCGTCGGGAAGAGGGAGATTCTGTCAAAGCTGGCAATATCATTGCATTGCTTGATCAAGGTCCATACGAGGATCAGGTGAACATTGCGCGTGCGCAGTTTGAGCAAGCCGAAGCCAACTATACCAAAATGGTGAACGGGTTTCGCGTTGAAGAGATCGATGAGGCGCGCGCGCAAGTGATGCAAATGCAAGCAAACGTGACCAACGCGGAGCTTATCTTTGAACGACAAAGCGCGCTGAAGCAGACAAACGTAATATCGAAACAAGACCTCGACAATGCCACGGCGCAGCGTGATTTGTATCGCGCCCAACTCCAGTCCGCTAGCGCGAACCTGACGCTCGAGTTGGCCGGGAATCGCAAAGAAGACATCGACGCTGCGCGGGCCGCGATGGAGAATGCAAGAGCCGCATTGCAGAACGCGGAACGGAATTTTTCGGATTGTGTTTTGTTGTCGCCGTCAGACGGGGTGATTATCACACGCGCGGTCGAGCCCGGAGCGATCGTTAGCGCAGGACCGACGGTTTATTCCGTTGCGTTAAATGAACCGATCTGGGTTCGCGCCTATATCGACGAGCCTGAGTTGGGCAGGATTTATCCCGGGATGCGAGCCCTTGTGTACACGGACGCAACACCCGACAAACCGTACGAGGGTCAAATCGGTTTCATCTCTCCGATTGCTGAGTTTACCCCAAAGACAGTTCAGACCCGTGAACTGCGATCGGATCTCGTTTTCCGTTTGAGAGTTATTATCAAAAATCCGGACAGATATTTGCGGCAAGGCATGCCGGTAACGGTAAGACTCCTGGAGGAATCGCATCGCGATGATACGGCAACCGTCCGCAAGTGAAGCGCAGCCAGTTGTAACGATTAGCGGGTTGGTTCACCGTTTCGCAAAGAGAAAACGGCCCGTTCTGGATGGCATTGAGACCGAAGTCAGGGGTGGCAAAATTACCGGTTTGGTCGGACCTGACGGTGCCGGTAAGACGACTTTGATTCGGATTATCGCCGGGCTGCTTATTCCAAGCGAAGGGATAGTGAGAGTGCTCAACTTCGATCCTGTGCGGGAGGCAGAGCAGATCCACATCCGCTGCGGCTACATGCCGCAGCGGTTCGGTCTGTATGAAGATCTCAGCGTCATGCAGAACCTTAGCCTGTACGCCGACTTGCGCGGCGTCGTTGGTGATGAGCGGGAATCATCATTTGCACGCTTATTGGAGTTTACCGATCTAAAAGGTTTTACACGACGGAAAGCCGGTGCGCTTTCCGGAGGCATGAAACAGAAACTGGGGTTAGCCTGCGCATTGCTTAGCAAACCGGCTTTGTTGTTGCTCGACGAGCCGAGCGTAGGCGTCGATCCGATTTCTCGAAGAGAACTTTGGAAGATGGTCCAGGCGTTGGCAGGGGAGGGAATCGCTGTACTTTGGAGTACAGCTTATCTTGATGAAGCAGAGTTGTGCGGAGCTGTGATTCTCCTCAACGACGGCAAACTGCTGTTCTCCGGGCCACCCGCGGAGATGACCGAACGAGTCCGATGTCGGACGTTTGCGTTTGCCGCGCGTGACGGGCGCCGAAATATCCTTGCCCGAGCCTTGCAAAATGACTCGGTTGTCGACGGAGTCATCCAGGGAGAGCGGATACGGCTCGTGTTACGGGATGATCATGGACAATTCGATCCGACGTCCATCGGTGTTTCGGCAGACACGAAGCTGACCGCGGTCGAACCGCGATTTGAAGATGCTTTTATTGATATGTTAGGGGGGGCTGGGAAAGGGGAATCCGCCGTGGCAAAGTTTATGCAGCCGATTCCGATCGATGACAAACCGCTGATCCAATGCGATGGGCTGACCAAGCGGTTTGGTGATTTCGTGGCAACGAATCATGTCACTTTCTCGGTTCGACCCGGAGAAATATTCGGCCTCCTGGGACCAAACGGCGCAGGGAAATCAACAACTTTCAAAATGTTATGCGGGCTTCTCCCGCCGAGTGAGGGCGAGGCGAGAGTGGCCGGATTTGATCTGCGGCGTGCGGCGAGCCAGGCAAGAAATCGTCTCGGCTATATGGCGCAGAAATTCTCGTTGTACGGAACTCTGACCGTCGAACAGAATCTCAGGTTCTTTTCGGGGATCTACGGTTTATCCGGGGAGCTTCAGGGAGAGGTCGTCGATCGGATGGTTCAAATATTTGGGTTCAGAGATTACCTGAGTACACCTTCCGGGCAGCTGCCGCTCGGATTCAAGCAACGTCTGGCGATGGCCTGCTCGCTGATGCACGAACCCGATGTCCTATTTCTCGATGAGCCTACCTCCGGGGTTGATCCGATAGCGCGAAGAGAATTCTGGACACACATCAATGCTCTGGTCGAGAAGGGGCGAACGGTCATGGTGACAACGCATTTCATGGACGAAGCGGAATACTGCGACCGTATTGCTCTGATTTATCATGGGAAAGTGATTGCGCTTGGAGCGCCGGATGAGTTGAAACGCAGCGTTCGTTCCGATGAGTGTTTGAATCCAACGATGGAAGAGGCATTTATCGCGCTGATCGAACGTTCTGAAAAGCAGTCGGACAATGAAGTCTCCGATGAACGGAAGCCGAGCAATTCCACCCGGATTGGGCTCCTGCATTCTTCAGCCGACAATGCACATTGGTCCGGTTGGCGTCGTTTGCGTGCATTGATTTGGAAGGAAGTTATCCAGATTATCAATGATCCAAGCAGCATTCTGATCGCATTTGTCCTTCCGGTGATCATGTTGTTTCTGTACGGCTACGCGGTCTCACTGGATTCTACGAAGATCAAGGTGGGCATCGTGATCGAGGATCGCAGTCCGGAAGTGGAAAGTCTGATCGCTGCTTTTTCAGCTTCGAAATATTTCATTCCCACGATCAGCTTTTCGCGCAAGGAACTTGAAGAGGATCTGGTTGCAGGAAGAATTCGCGGATTGGTGGTTGTGCCTCTTGATTTCTCCCGCCAGCGTGAACGGAACGACAGCCGGCCACCGATTCAAATCATCGCGGATGGGAGCGAACCAACAACCGCGAATTTTGTTCAGAATTATGTTGGAGCCGTCGCTGAACTCTGGCAGCAGGAGCGGGCACTGGAAACGGGCGGTCCGACCCCGACGCAGGTTAACATTGAAAACCGAATGTGGTTCAACCCCTCGCTGGAGAGTAAGAACTTTATCGTGCCTGGATCGATCGCGACTATTATCACGATGATCGGCACATTGTTGACGGCGATGGTCGTTGCGCGTGAGTGGGAGCGGGGAACCATGGAAGCGATGATGGCGACACCTGTGCGGATCGGGGAGATTATTTTTGGTAAGCTCCTGCCCTATTTCGGTCTGGGACTGGGCTCAATGTTTTTCTGTACATTGGTATCCGTCGTTGTATTTCAGACGCCGTTCCGCGGATCTTTTCTGGCGCTGTTTGTATTGACGTCGCTGTATTTGTTCACTTGCCTGGGCATTGGTCTGCTCATTTCAACGCTGGCGAAAAGTCAATTCGTCGCTGCGCAGTTTGCGCTTGTCATTGGGTTTTTGCCGGCCGTGCAGCTCTCTGGATTCATTTTCGAAATATCCAGCATGCCACCTATTGTACAGGGATTGACCTATCTTTTCCCGGCCCGGTACTTCGTCCAGAGTTTGCAATCGATTTTTTTGGCCGGCGACGTATATCCGATCCTGATTTCGAACGGTCTGATCTTGCTGGGATTTTCTGGTTTGTTTCTGCTTTTGAACGCAAGGATAACGCACAAGCGGTTGGTCTAAACAGCAATGTGGAACCGAATCAAAGCGCTGTTCATTAAAGAGACGCTCGCAGTGCTGCGCGATCCGAGGAATCGGGTTGCGCTTATCGCGCCTCCTTTGCTCCAGCTGTTTTTATTCTCATTCACCGGTACACAGGATGTTAAGAATATCAGGCTAGCCATCTTGAATCAGGACTACGGCCGGTCCGCTCTCGAGTTAGTCCAGCGTCTGTCGTCATCGCCGAATTTCACGAACGTTTATTTTGTCCAGTCGCCGGAGCAGCTCAGGGACCTGCTTGACCGGCAGCAAGTGATGCTCGCCGTTCAGTTGCCAGCGGACTTTTCGAGCCGATTTGACAGTAACAACAGCCCGGAACTCCAGGTGATTCTCGACGGGAGAAAATCGTCAGCGACTCAGATCGCGCAAGGCTACATCGGTTTGATCGTCGAACAATTCAGTCAAGATAATGCTGTGGGCTACAGTCAAGCTACGAATGGAGTGACTGTGGAAGCCCGGAACTGGTACAATCCGAATCTGGAGTACCTCTGGTTCACTGTTCCCAGCCTGGTCGTCATTATTACGCTCCAGGTCTCAATGAATGTCACGACGATGTCGGTGCCACGAGAACGTGAGATGGGCACATTCGATCAGTTGTTAGTCTCGCCACTCCGGCCGATAGAGATCATGATAGGCAAGATGCTGCCCGCCTTTGGTCTTGCGCTTTTCGACGCTACGCTCTTTGTTTTTGTTGCTGTATTTATTTTCCGAATTCCGCTGCGCGGCTCTCTGCCGCTGCTTTATCTCTCTCTCATCGTTTTTGTCAGTTCAGTGGTCGGTATCGGATTGCTGATATCCTCAATTTGCGCGACTCAGCAGCAAGCGATGCTCGGCACGATGACAGTAATGACGCCCGCACTCATCATGTCAGGTTACACCAGCCCGATTGAGAATATGCCGGACTGGTTGCAGACGATCACTTTTTTAAACCCATTGCGCTATATCATGGTGATCGTTAAAGGGGTATTTTTGAAAGGAATACCGGCCGAGATCGTTGTTAGTAACTTGTGGCCGATGCTGGCAATCGCAGCCGTTACGCTTTCCTTCGCGACTCTGATTTTCCGCCGGCGTCTGGCGTGAATCTGCGGTTTTATTTCTCAGCAATAAGGTCGGGAT
>CAZMNG010000159.1:0-7601 GCA_964567505.1 uncultured Chthoniobacterales bacterium | reverse complement strand
TGATTTCGGCTCTTACAGTTGGACAGTAACGATTCCTCGAAGAATCCGCCATTTGCATTTTCAGCTCGCTTCAACGAATGGGGGCTTTTGTGCGCGGACAATCGATCGTGCTGTTGCTGCCTTGTCTCTGTCTATACGCGTGCGACTCGCACCGGAAAGTTCCGTAGGATCTGTTGCAGATAGGCGCAAGATTCACGCCGCCAGCATGTTGTACCATATACCGACGAGGTTGCCTGCATGGACCGAGAGGCGGGACAGTCGTTCCTCCGCTGCATCCAGCGCGCCGGTCAGGTATTCGCATTGGGCTAAATGCAGCTCAAGAGCGAAAATCAGCTCGTACCGTGTGGTACTCCGGCTCGAGGTCCCGTCGTGACCGCCTGCGGGTTGGACTGGCAAGTCTCCTGGTGTAGCCAGGGTACAGTCGCTCTGCCAATCATTCTCGGCCAGCAGTGCGCGGCCGGCTGCTTTGAGGTGCTGCTGCGCTGCGACGGCAAGCCCGTGCTGAGAAACGCCAAACTGAAAGTCGCCGAGTTTGTGAATACGCTCGCCTAAACCCTGGTTTAAAAACCGCGCAAACGCCGCTGTGGCAATGCAGAATGAGGCTTACTCAGCTTGCATTCGGCAGGATTTTTCCGGTTTTCTCAATTCAACCTGCGGACGTCGCTCTCTTGAACCTGCACCTCGATATGCGGGGCATAGATTAAGCTTACGTCTCCTCAACGGACCAAGGTTTGATGGCTAGCCTGTCGGACAAGCTCTTCGCGGGCGTGCCGATGCGGCCTCATGCGGCCGCAAAAAACTCCAAAATTATCTCGCAATATATAACATAGCTGTATCTGGTTTTGCGATCTCACCAAATTACTCTCGTTCGGTTCCACCTCAGAAGACAAAAACAAATTCATTCTTTTATCTTTCTGGGTCATTCGATATCTTCAGCCAGCTAAGGAGAAGTTGCAATGCGAGTCATTACCACTAAATCTTTGTTCATTGCGTTATGCATAACATCAGTACCTGTTTTCGCCGATACTCTGGGGGTTGGCACAGTGTATTTTGATTCGGAAGAGACCCTAAATGAAGTGATCAATTTATCAGCACAAC
The DNA here is from genome assembly GCA_964567505.1 of uncultured Chthoniobacterales bacterium. Lineage (GTDB taxonomy): Bacteria > Verrucomicrobiota > Verrucomicrobiia > Chthoniobacterales > JAFAMB01 > JAFAMB01. Next base: position 6,503 of record CAZMNG010000159.1, on the reverse strand, counting down.
ATGACAATGAAGCCATTGCTAAATTAATTCAAAATGGACATGTACACAACCAAACAGCGGCTGACACAAATATTACCGTATTAACAACTGGATCGACGCCTGAAAGTCCAGCGGAATTCCGCTTTGTAAACGGTCCCACAACCTATTGGACCCTAACGAAATATGTAATAAATGTTACTAGGGTTGTTCCAGAGTCAACCCCCGTGCCAACTCCGGCACTTACACCGGAACCAACACCAGTACATACTGAATCTCCGACAATACGTAACACTCGGCTGCACGAAAGCAATAGTCCTTTTGACGATGATAATGGTCGGCGCATTTGGCATCAGGTCGACGGTAAATGGAAATGGTATCCTGCCAATAGATATCATGTTAGCGTAAAGAAAGCGTTACCTCCAGACGAGAAACCAGCTGTAAACCCTTAAGAGCGTGTTTAAAAAGGCTCATGCCCCTTTCGGTCGGAGATGTCAGCTGGCTCCACTCTGCATGCGATCAGCAGCCCCGAGGGTGTCCACCAAAATATGGCGCTTGCGGCCTTTCACGCGCTTGTGCGCATCGAATCCGCGAAAAGGGTAGGATCATGCTCGAAAAAGGAAAAACAAAACGTGCGCTCAGTAGACAGAAGCGCAACGTTATAGAGGTAAAACGGAGATTTATTTATGCGCGCGCCAAGAACGCTCTTTGAAAAAGTTTGGGAGCAGCACGTGGTCGCTGAGCCTGAAGGCGAGCCTGCACTCATTTACATTGACTTGCACCTGGTGCACGAAGTCACCAGCCCTCAGGCCTTTGACGGGCTGCGCATAGCGGGGCGGAAGCTGCGCCGTCCTGATCGCCACCTTGCAACCGTGGATCACAATGTGCCGACGACTAGCGCGCAAGATCGACTCTTCATCAAAGATCAGACTTCGGCCGCCCAGGTCAACGCCCTTCGGAAGAACTGTGCTGAGTTCGGCGTAGAGTTTTTCGACGTGCAGGATAGATCCCAAGGGATTGTCCACATGATCGGACCCGAATTGGGGGCGACCAAACCCGGCATGACCATCGTCTGCGGCGATTCCCACACCTCTACCCATGGAGCTTTCGGTGCTCTTGCGTTCGGAATCGGCACCAGTGAGGTCGAGCACGTCATGGCCACCCAGACACTTTCACAAGAGAAGCCAAAGACTTTCCGTATCACCGTCAATGGTCACCTTCCGTTCGGTGTTACCGCTAAGGACATCATCTTGGAAATCATCGGTCAGATTGGCACCGATGGAGCCACAGGGTATGTCGTTGAGTACGCAGGCTCAACTATCCGGGCCCTCTCCATGGAAGGTCGGATGACTATCTGCAACATGAGTATTGAAGCCGGCGCTCGCGCCGGTATGATTGCCCCCGACGAGATCACATTCACCTACCTCCGGGATCGTCGTTTCTCGCTCCGGGGCGCAGCGTGGGAGAACGCAGTGGCGTATTGGCGTACTCTCCCTTCAGATCTGGGCGCCACCTACGACCGCGAATTGCAAATCGACGCAACCTTACTCGCACCACGTGTCACCTGGGGCACTTCGCCCGGCATGGTCGCATCCATCGAAGCGACGGTTCCGTCCATCGAAAACGCGAAGAATGAAACCGAGCGCAGGTCGTTCGAACGCGCCCTTAAGTACATGGACCTCAAGCCCGGTACGCCGATGGAGGAGATCAAGGTCGACGCCGTCTTTTTGGGCTCCTGTACTAACTCCCGGATCGAAGATCTCCGCGCCGCCGCCGCCGTCGTTCGCGGCTGCCACATCGCCGGGACGGTACGAGCCATGGTCGTCCCTGGCTCCCAGGCGGTTAAACGCCAGGCAGAAGAGGAAGGTCTAGACATTATCTTCAAATCTGCGGGGTTCGAATGGCGAGAACCCGGCTGCAGCATGTGCCTTGGCATGAATCCGGACATCCTTGCACCCGGCGAGCGTTGCGCGAGCACATCGAATCGCAACTTCGAGGGTCGCCAGGGGCGCGGTGGCAGAACCCACCTCGTCTCTCCAGAGATGGCCGCAGCTGCGGCCATCACCGGTCACCTCACCGATATTCGCAAGTGGAAACAGAACAACCTTCAACCGGAATTCGCTCACGGAGGACCGCGCTAATGCAGCCCATCAACCGCATTCACTCGAAAGCCGTTCCGCTGCCGCTGCCGAATATCGATACGGACCAGATCATCCCAAAGCAGTTTCTCAAGCGCATTGAGCGCACCGGCTATGGAGACTTTCTTTTCTTCGACTGGCGCCGCATTCAGGAAGGACCCAGCGCCGGCGAGCTCAATCCTGACTTCGTTCTCAACCGGCCTGAGTATCAGGGAGCGGAGATTCTAATCACCGAGAGGAACTTCGGCTGCGGGTCCTCTCGTGAGCACGCGGCCTGGGCTCTCCGTCAGTATGGTTTCGTTGTTGTGATCGCGCCGACATTTGCTGATATCTTCGCCTCCAATGCGGGTAAGAATGGCGTTCTCCTTGTTCGCCTCTCAGAAGAACGGGTGCGGACTCTGCTCTCCCGCACAACCGTTAACGCAGAGCATCAGCTAACTGTTAGTCTGCAGGATCAGACCGTGACCGACACGGATGGATTTAGCGCGCACTTCGAAATTGATCCTTTCCGCAAGTATTGCCTGTTGGACGGCCTCGACGACATCGGCCTGACCTTACGACACGAGCACCGACTCAACACATTTGAATCGAAGCACGACAAGGACCTTTGGTTTCTGCCAAAAGGAGCGGTATAGGCGCTGACGAACCCCCTGAAACGATTTTGGGAATGTGCGTGTTGATGTCCAAGTTTACCTATGAGCCTTACGGAAAAAGGCCTTGACGGCGGTGACGTCACGCGTTCGCGCTCTAGGTAGGATTCGACGGTTTCTTGAGCAAAGCGCAATGGGAGATCTCCTGGTAGAGTAGTGAAAAATTGTATCCAACTGATAACTCGACGACACATAGTCCTCGGGGCAATCCTTATGAGCCGAACTTATTCGCTTCTTTTTGCTTTCTCTCTCACGATACTTCCGGCACTCCACGCCGAGAAGATCGATAATCGAAATTTCGCTATCGACACCTGTTTTCCGACCCCAATTGCAATTCAGCGGGCTGAGGGACGAACGAGGGCATACTGGGCGAAACACGCGTCGTGCTTTGGAGCAGAACCCAGGTTTTTGGCCGTCGAGACTTCGAAGATTTTCCCGGGCGAGGTTCAAGACCTTTGGCCAAAACTGATAAACTCTGAGACGACGGCCAGTTTCTTTGCTCACGGAATGAAGAATAACAGCTACAGCAACTTGCAGCTCCTTGGTGTAATGATCTTTGACCTGAGAACGGGACGCTTCGTCAGCAATCAGGGCTATATATCCGTTGACACTCCACCGCGCGGAAGTGTGGCACGATTCGGGCCTTACATCGCGCGATATATCGGCTGGGGATAATGAGCGGATTGGCTACGCTCGAGAAACCTCGAAACCGGAAAAGCAGGACTTGGACCTGAGTGGACCCGCGGCGTGATCCGCCGCGCGCCCCAAACGCCCTCCCCTCACAAGATCGTGACGCATCGGTGTCCGGAGGTTATGTTTTACACTCCCGAGCGGGAACGACAAGGGGCACGGGCTTCTCGGAGTGGCGCCAATTCATGCCGGTTTCCGCAATGCCCGAGCTCATCTGTACAAGGCTGTCGGCGGATCGATCCGCAAAACATTGGCGCCGTCGCTGGCAAGAAAGCGGCTGGCAATTCGCCCGGCCAGCGCTCTGGTCAAATCGAGGACGCGCAGACCCGCCAACGGACGGTCCCGCGGCAACCGGCCAATCCGGAATTCCACCAGCCTCCGTTCTGGTGATGGATACCAGAGGCTCTACCGCGACCGCGACGCCCTGCGCATGCAGAGCCAGCGAGAACTTCTACGCCAAGCTCGACATTTACTCATTCCTCCCAAACAAGTCAGCGAACACTACGGCCCGATGATCAGTGAATTTTCCGAGGTGGAACAATCGATCCGCGGTGTCCCCGGTAATCTGCCGGTTAGATTTGTCTGTCTCGAGGCCGCTCGTCAATATTTTGAGTTAGCTGGAATTGATTGGCGCGGCCCTGGCGATCAGTTCGATAAAGCTGGAGCCGATCTGCGCGCAGGTGGCTGCGAGAGAGGCGAGGACTTGGAAAGTCTTAGCACCGGCTCGGGTCTTGTTGCCACAGGAGGATGTTTGAAAAGGTAGTGTTGCAACTATGAAATCGAAGGCAGCCGAGTGCGATAATCGTATGAATTAGGCTTCAATTCCAAACATACGAACAATGAAGCGGTGCAGTAGACCGGCCTTCGCACCCGCCGCACTTCCGTACGCCTGACCTTTGCGAATCATATGAATCGCCTCGTAGCGGGCTTTTCGTGCGCCAAGCTCCCCAGAATGAGCGAAATTGCTGACTCGCGTTGATCCGACGCTTGATGGCGCGGTGGTCCTGCTCGAGCACGTTATTCAAATAGGGCACTGGCCGATGCCGGCAATCCTCGCGGCGAGAGCGCCTTCGGCTTTGAGCTGCGCGATCGCGGGATCTGCCAAACGACGTCGCGACCAAGCCCTGGCATTCCGATCCGGGGCTCATCGGATTCCTGAGAGCGCTCTGAGGATTCGTATGCAAAAGTTATGTTGCCGCCACCGGCCGCCGCCGTTCTTTCCCACTGCCGTCTTGATGCTATCGCAACATAAATTTTACCAACACATAAGGACAGAATAAGCCTAATCTATACGTAAACTTGGCGACGGAATGGTGGAGTGTGGTTGGAGAAAAGATTGAGCGCCAGGAGGTAGTGTTGCCGGCAGAAGCAGGAGCACCTCAAAGTCGTAATCGAGCAGTTTGCGCAGCGATCGTGTAAGCTTCCAGGGATCATCGAGTTTGGGCTCTGGAATCAGGCCCAGCGCGCCGGGCGGGTGTGATTCCCACGATCTCGAGCAGCAACCCGATGATAACCCAGGCCGATATTGCGAACGCGACGAGCCTGGTCCGATCGCAGGTCATTTCCGCGATCGAGAACGCGTTGAGCTTCTGGAACAAGCTCGCCACAGTGCTGAACGACGAGTTCCAAGACGCCTATGTTGGGACAGCGCTCCAGTATTTCACGGACAGCCAGCTCATGGACTCGCCCCCTCAGGGCCTAGCGATAAATTATCAGTTCGACTGGGGAGGCACAGATGATCCTGATCTCTATGTCTTCACATTCAACGGGACGGTGCTCGCGAACTGGCCTCCTTATAGTTTACGTCGGGTTCTGACGGGCCTCGGACACGCTACGCCAGCGAGTCTGCGCGCGGTGATGGGCGCCTCCGTGACTCCATCCCTGTTGACTTGGATCGAATCGGTCACGTGAGGAGCGATTCCCTGCGGGGCCGGGCGCACTCGATCGAACTCGAGAAGGAGACGGTCGTTGCGTCTTAGAGCGTGTTTAAAAAGTCGTATGCGTGGACATGTTATCGTCGGTGTGATGACCATTAGAGGGTGTTTGAAAAGTCCTGCCAATTCCAACTTCACAGAATCTGCTATAGGCTTCACCCCAGCTGTCCGGAAGCTGGAGTGACCACATACTCAACGATTTGACGGGAGTCAGGACTTTTCAAACACCCTCTTAGACGCATCCCGGACGCCGCGTTTCAACAATTTCAGCGACACCCCTCTGCGTTCAACGGGCACTGCCGAGTTTCAAGCCGGCTTTTGCTTCATCCTGCCTGCGGCATTGCTGCTGCAACGACACCCGAAGATAAGACGACAGCGGCCGTTGATGAAACGCCTATTTCGGGCCGCCCTCGTCGTGGGTTGGATCGAAGACGATTGATGCAAAGGTACCGGCCATTTCGCTTTGTGCTCCATTGCCCGGGCCTACGGTGACGAACAGTTCGTTTTGTGCTCCATTGTTTGAGGTTCCGCCACCGAAGGCAATCGCCCAGGTGTTGTTGAAGATAATCTTCCTCCCGTGCCGGTCCCTTATCGTACCCACAAACTTCCCGGTTTTCGGATTGAACCCGTTGATGGTGCCGTCGGTGGAGTTGTTTGAAACCAGCAGAGTATTGCTCAGCGGCCCAAAATTGCTAGGAGCCAAGGCAATGCCCCAAGCCTGATTTAGCGGCAGTCCATGGATCAGCGTCCCCACTAAGGTACCGTCCTCTGTGAAGATGTCGACAAAACCGTCGGCACCGACGTTTGGTATGGCATAGGTAACGTAGACCTGTCCATTGATGTCCTGGATGCCAAATACTGAGAAGTTTGATGGGATCGTCGGATCACCAAACGACTTCACCAGCGTAAAGGTGCCGTCGAACATATCGATATGGTTGTTGGTGTTGTCCGCCGCGTAGAGGAAGTTCCCCGAGGGGTTGCTGGTGATGGCCAAGCCCGTGTACATTGCTTTGTTGGCCGAGTTGTCCACCGCGATCATCGCTTGGTTGGCGTTCACGCCCGGTGCCCAGGCGCTGATAGTGCCGTCTAGCGTCGCAAAAATGAAAGCCGCGGGC
>CAZMNG010000158.1:0-7604 GCA_964567505.1 uncultured Chthoniobacterales bacterium | reverse complement strand
CATTTTTTTCCTCGTGTACCCCGTCCGCTGGTCTGGCTCTCAGCAAAAATTACCAGACCTTCTTCCGCTCCACCGAGGCCGGCTTGTCGCGCTCTGTCGTTCGTGGAGGACGTTTCTCTTAAAACCAGAACATCCCTTCCGATCCGGCTTGACTGAAGCCCTGCCATGATCATCTCAGGAATCAGAGATTCAGGCTCCCTCACGACCGTGAGGGTGCTCTCCGTCTGGTGAAAGCCGAATCCGCAATGTTCGAGACGCGCGACAAACCTCGGAAGTTCCTCTCTCTCGATTCCCGCATGTTCGAACAAACCGGGAAGCTCTTTTGCGCTCCCGACCGGCAACAGCCCGCGAAGAAATACGATTTCTCTCTGGTCACGCATTCACAAGCTCCAGCGAAAAGTCCACTGCTCTCGCGGAATGGGTGAGTTGACCAACAGAGATGAAATCGACTCCGGTCTCGGCGATGTGGCGCACCGATGCGAGCGAAACTCCGCCACTGGCCTCGAATTTCAGGCCCGGTCGCTTCAGTGCCACACTCGCGCGTAATTGATCTGGAGACATGTTGTCGAGTAAGATGACGTCGATTTCTTCCAGTCGCACAAACTCACGGACTTGGTCGATCGAATCAGCTTCGACCTCAATCAGAACCGTAGGATGGCTCCGCCGAAGCGCACGCATCGCGTGCTGGAGGTCCGGTCGTGCAAGCAGGTGGTTGTCCTTTACCATGACGCCGTCGTAAAGGCCCATTCGATGGTTCCGGCCGCCGCCGGCCATTACCGCAGCTTTCTCCATTGCTCGAAGACCCGGCGTCGTCTTTCGTGTATCCAGAATCGTGGCGCCCGTCTCGCGAACGGCTTCGACAAACTGCGCGGTGAGCGTTGCGATGCCGGAAAGGCGCTGAATAAAATTCAGGGAAACGCGTTCGCCGGTCAGAATCGTCCGGGTACATCCGGATAACTCGATCACACTTTCGCCCCGCTGCACGAACGATCCGTCCTGCTTCAATATGGAAATTTCCAGTTGCGCATCGAGTTTCCGATAAACTCTCCGAACGACGTCGACTCCCGCCACAACGCACGGCTCTTTCGCGAAGATTCGCGCTCTGGATTGGCTTATTTCCGGGATAAAGTAAAGAGAGGTAAGGTCGCCTCCACCAATATCTTCCGCAAGGGCGATATCCACCGGATCGATCAACGTTGTTTCCACGTTCAGACGCTAACCTGGTTCGAACCGGGCGCTAGCCTGCATTTTTCACACCCCGTGAAAAATGCACACACACCTCCGACATCCGTCGGAGTGAATGCCGATCCGGCCCAGGCCGGATGAAATATTCAGGCTAGCCTCAATTCTGGTAAATCGGCAATGTCATAATGAATTTTGCGCCGGAGCCCGGAACGCTTTGGACGACGATCGAACCGCCGTGAGCCTGAACGATGTGTTTCACGATGGAGAGCCCTAAACCGGTACCGCCCGCGTCACGGGACCTGTCTTTGTGGACGCGGTAGAAGCGCTCAAAAATGTGCGGCTGGTCGCTTAACGGGATTCCAACGCCATCGTCGCAAACGGCAACAATCACGGCATTCTCTTCGGCCCGGGCCTCAATACAGACGGTCGCACCCGACTTCGCATTATGTTTCAGGGCATTATCCAGAAGGTTATAAAGCGCCTGTTCGACTCGAAACGCGTCGACCTCGATTTTAGGCAACTCGTCCGGGATCCGCAGCGTCACTGTCGACTGCGTCTCTCGAATGCGCGCATCGAGTTGTTCGCGAACCCGGTGAACGCTCTCCCCGACGTCAGACAATTGAAAATCAAGCGCGGTCTTCTTCGATTCCAACTGGGAAAGAGTGAGCAGATCTTCAATGAGCATGTTCAATCGCTGAGCGTGCTTGTGCATTGTCCGCAAGAATCGAGAATTCGTCTCCGGATCCCCCCCTCCATCGATCAGCGTTTCCAGATACCCGGTAATAATCGATAGCGGGGTCCGCAGCTCATGCGATACGTTCGCGACGAATTCTTTCCGGACGGCTTCCAGCGATCGGATCTGACTAACATCGTGAAAAATTACGAGCGCACCTGCAGCCGATTCCGACCCAACCGATCGGAGACTCACGGAGGTGACCTGAAATTGTTTGAGTTGAAACCGGTCCCCATCCCTGATCTCGGCCTGCAGCTCCGCCGATTGCGGTTTTCCGGTATCAAGCGCTTCCCGGATCACCTGGTGCACGAGATGATTCCGGAAAACCTCCATGACAGTGCGATTCATCGGCGATTTCGGCAAAGAGAACATGTGCCGAAGACGTTCGTTCACCAGCCGGATCTGCATGTTCCCATCTGCGATTAAGACACCCTCGACCATGCTGGCAAGAATTGCCCGCAGGCTGAAGTCTTCGTCCGCAATCCGGCGCGTGATCTCACGCTGTCGCCGCGCGATCTCCCTCAAATCGCGGTGAATTTCACGAACAATTCTCGGTCCCGGTGCTGCGTGCGACAGCGCGCCATCCCCGACCAGCCTTCGCACCTCTGTTCGCAGAAACTGCAGGCGTCGCCAAAGACTGCCGAGGAGCACCCCGACCGTGCCAAACGCAACTAGACCGACAATGATAACCCCTGACATCACAGCGTCTGACTAACCAGAAACCTGTACCCTTCCCCACGCATCGTCACGATACGGTCGGCAGATGGGCCGAGTTTCTCGCGCAAGCGTCTGACGTGGGTGTCGACAGTGCGAGTGTCGATCGCATTTTTGTACCCCCAAACGTCCTGCAAAAGCGTCTCTCTCGAAAGCGTCTTTCCGCGGTGCTCGACAAGGGCAGCAAGGAGCTTGAACTCTGTGGTCGTAAGGTCCAGGCGGCTCCCGCGGATTTTTATCTCAAAATTCCCTTTATCCAGACTGAATTCGTCGACAACAAGAACAGACGATTTGCGAACCACGCGTAGCCGGCGAAGAAGATTCTGCACACGCAGCACCAACTCTCGCGGACTGAACGGTTTCGTTATATAGTCATCGACTCCCAATTCAAGGCCGGCGAGCCGGTCGGAAAGCTCAGCCTTCGCAGTCAATATCAGGATCGGAATATTGGAGGTTTCATCACTGTTGCGCAATGTCTTGCAGACCTCGAATCCGGTCATTTGAGGCAACATGATATCCAGGACGATCGCGTCGGGTCGCGACTCATTGGCGATTGTAAGACCGCTCGGGCCATTGAATGCGGTCAACACATCGAACCCTGCACGATGCAGGTGGTAACGGACCAGATCGATAACATCGGGCTCGTCCTCCACAATTAAGATCGTGTCCGCCATTCGCAATCGAAGCCTAGCGAATGCCCCCTGCCCCATCAAGGTCTGAAAAATGATCCGGGTTGCGCACGCCAAGGAGTAGAAGTCGAGAGATTCGTGCGCAAACCCGAATCGCCTTAACCGAAGACAATAGACAGGGGACACAGGCTGCTGTTCAAAACTTTTTGCGAAACCTGTGAGAAGTTCAGGCTAATTCCGGCCCATCTCTCGCGCGTTAGTCATTAAATTCCTCATGCCGTGGTAGTTATGTTACAAATTAAACTTGGTGATACCGCAACGCAAAACCCACGTTTATCTCAGTCCGGGTCAAACGTTACCCGAAAGGAGTCGGCGCGGTTTAAGCAAGTACCGAGTCAGAGAGGCAAACGAACAGATAGGCCCGCTCCGATTGCCAGATAATCGGGATCACATAGTTTCGGCAATCTGCCGGAAACGGAATAGAGCCCCCGTTGTCGGTGGAAACGATTGGAACCGAGATCAAGAACTCGGGGCCAAACTTCTCGCGCGCGTTCCCGCTCACCGTATTCGCAATTTCGCCGACGAGGTCACAAATCAATACCTGGTTAACCGGAGCCTCGTTGAGGCGGTCCAAAATATTTCCCAGCATTTGCCCGTTTGCGGTGAAACAGACGGCGCCATGGGCTTTGCCGTCGATTTTAATGATCCCGGTATACTCCAGAAACGGCATCTCCTGATCCTTGATATAAGGGGGCTCGATAACGACCTTGAGATCCGTTTTAATGGATTCAAAATATCGCCGGAAACTAGTGATGAATACCTCGATGTCCTGGTCGTTCATGCAGCCTCAGTCTTCTACCAATAACTGAAACGCTTCCCTCAGGTCAGACGGACTGATCGGTTTGCAGAGAAAACCGCTTGCGCCCCTTTTGATGGCGTCGACAGCGGTCGCCTTATCCCGAAGCGCCGAGATAATCAGGACGCGTGCGCTCGGGTTTATCTCCATTATCTTGTCCAGACAAGTCAGCCCATCCATGCCCGGCATGGTAATGTCCAGCGTCACCACGTCGTGAAGCTTGGTCGAGTAAAGACTCACCGCGTCTTCGCCGGTGGCAGCCTGATCCACGTCTGTTATTCCTACGGATTCCAGATCGCGCTCAATTGCTCGGCGAACCACGCTCGAGTCGTCCACTATTAGAAGTTTCATGGCACCGGGATTTCTAATCGAAACTTGCAATATTCACCTTGTTCGGAAGCGACGCTTACCGTGCCGCGCATCTTCAATGTCAGGTCCTTTACCGCATCGAGGCCGACGCCACGACCCCCGTCCATTGTCGGCAGGTCCATGGTGGTGAATCCGGTCTCAAACAGCAGGTTCTCCAGCTGCTGATGCGTCCAGGCGGCAATTGTGCTCACACTAGCATACCCAAGTTGCACAGCTCGGCGCCGCAACACCTGATAGTTAATTCCCCGACCATCGTCGCGCACCGATAAAATGATTGACTCTTGATACTCCGTCCGGTGTTGGGCGCAAATTCGAATATTGCCAATCGGATGCTTTCGCGCGGCTAGCCGTTCGGTCGGAAGCTCGATTCCGTGCAAGATCGCGTTCCTCACCAACTGCGTCATCATCATCTGAACCGGTTCCCGCAGCCGGCCGGGCAACCGCACCACGCTCTCGTCGATCTCAAGCTCGACATTGACCTGTTTGCCGTTCCGTTCTGCAATCTCTTCTGCAAGGTCGACTAGCGGCTCGAAATCGGTCTGGCCAGTTTCTTCTTGCTTTTTCCCGAACACGCGTTGCATCGACAGCAGTCGGCCAATCAAATCGTGGGTCATTCCGATCTGATCCAAGAACGAAGCCAACCCACTGGTAATCGGGAGGAATTGCTCTCCACTTAGCCCGGAAGCGGCTCGGACGACGGCTATCTTTTCCTCCAATCGGTTTGCCAGATCCTCGAAATAGGATAGTCGCAGCATGGCCGCGTTGCCTTTGATCAAATGAATCGACCGTGAGATTCTCTGCAGCAATCGCAAGTACCGGTTTGCCCGATCACTGGCCGATTCTCCCGGGCGACTCCCAAATTGCTCGGCCTCCAGCAGGTTCAGCATCGCCGTTACCTCGGACTTGGCGTGATTCATGAATTCTGCAAGTATCGGAGGATCCAGGTGCATGATTCCGAAGAGCATTTCGATCTGCGACTTGGCTTTTGACTCATTCTCCTGGATCTGTCTCGCCAACGCGATCCGGGAAGTCGAATCCAGAACCGTCACCATGATCTGCGTGGTCTTGCCCCCTTCAACGACTCTGTTGAACCTGAATTCCAAAAACTTTGTGAACAGCGTTCCTTTTGGCCGCAACACGCGATACTCGATTTCCCCCAACGGGTTGGTTTGCTGCACCAGGCGTTCTTTTATTCTCGGATTTAATAGCAGCTCCAGATAGTTCTGCGCGGCAACGAGCGTCTGCTCGTTAACGACCGGTTCAAGCCCTAATTTCGCGTCCGGACGCAAAATATCGAGAAACGAAATCCCGTCAATTTTCCGCTCGAGGATGGATTCCGTTACCTTCGAGTAACCGGGCTGGACAATGAAATCGGGCCCCAGCAGGAAAAGGCTTTCATTCACGGTTTCGAGAATCTTGTGCACATGGCGGGTCCGTTCCTGGACCTGGTCAATCATGATATTGAACCGCTCGGCCAGGAACCCGATCTCATCTTTCGTCAAGACGGGCGCCCGCGCCGTGAGATCGCCTGAGCCGATTTTCTCGGCCGTGTTAACCAATTGAACGATTGGTTTGGAGAGCAGGTGGCCAAATGCCAGGGCAGCCAGAATCGCAATAATCAGAATCACAAATCCACCAAACGCTATGAGCCGGGCAAGATGAACTGCCGGAGCGAACGCTTCATCGGTACTGATCGTTATGACCAATCCCCAATCCAGACCGGGTGTTGCAAGTTGTTCGTAGACCCCGAGGGATTCCCGGCCGGTATCGTCAAAGAACGTGACTTCCCCGTCGTTCGATAAGGCGTTATCACTGTAAATATTTTCGACTGCTTTGTTATGCAGCGGGCCGGCAAGCACCGCTGTCAATGGCCCGGGCGCACCGTTAGGCTCGAAAGACAAAGACTTCATCGACGGCCTCAGATCGTTGACAAACCGGGACTCCGTCCGCAATCTCATATCAGGTCCGACAATATAAGCCTCACCGGTTTCCCCAAGGCCAACCGCCGACCAGCGACGCTGGAATGTCGCCAGATCGGTGAACGTGCTACTGGCAATCGCATGAACGATCACACCCAACCGGCCCCCCAGGCGGTTGTTAATCGGATGGCTCATGAACAACATCGGCGATCCACCGGCGCCCGGATATCTTGCGAGGTCTGTCGTGATCACTTCGTCGTTCGAGCGCTCTCCCGTCGGATTCGATCCGTACCAGGCTCCGAGAAACACCTTTCCCAGCGCGGAGTTTGCGCGCCAGCCGGTGAAGATATTAGTCCCGAAGTCCCAGTTCTTTTCAAACGTGTAAACAACGTTCCCAAGATCATCGACTAAAATTAGATCGAAGTAACTGTTTCGCCGGACAACAGTCTCAAACAGTCCATGGTACGCGTCCATGTCTCGAGCGAACATCGTTTTGGCAAATGCAGCCCGAAAATCACTGGGAAGATTCTGGTTTCTCGAAATGTCGGCCGCCGAATTCAGCTCATACTTTCGGCCCGGCACCGAGGGATTTTTCAGAATGTAGACATACTGCAGAATCGATGCCGTTGGGGTGAGTTCACTGAACTGTTCAAAGGTTCCGACCGAATCGCCAAGACTCCGCAGATCACGCATCGGCCCATTCTCATAGGCATCCCGCAGACTCTCCCGCACCTGATTCAGGAATCCGGGGTCCACTTTGAAACCCGCGGCATCGAGGTCTTCAAGCAGATGGCCATAACCGGACGATAATTCGGTCACAGCGTAGCGGACCGTCTGCAATTCTGCCTGAGCGGTCACATCCCGGCGCTGCTCTTCAAAAAACGAGCTAATCGATTGCGAGAGCGACGTCTTCAGTGACTTGAATCCGTCCAACCTCGCTTTACGCAGAGCGATTGCAGACAGAAAAAAAGCCATCATCGCAACCGCGGCGAGAATCAGAAATCCGATCCCGGTGGTAAAGAGGAGCAGTTTCGATCGGATCGTCAGACCGCGCAGGGCCAAAGGCTCTTTGCCGTCATTGCCTGGAGCATCCGCTTGCATTCCCGTGGCGCCGCTCACTTATTGTCCGGTACGCTCCCAGTCCAGCTTCTGGACCGGAAGCGCGCGACCGTTGCTCACCTGTGTTAGAAAGACCTGAT
>CAZMNG010000157.1:0-7605 GCA_964567505.1 uncultured Chthoniobacterales bacterium | reverse complement strand
TCTTTTGCGAATCGAATCCAACATAGGGAGGGACAAAGGTGAATGGTCTCGAGGGTATTTTCAATTAGAAAGAGGAAAGCGCGATTTTTGCGTATTCGGAGCCCCGGGTTTGCAGGGCGGTCAGATCTCGGCTCTGAGCGCCAATGGGGCAGGGTCGTGGCTGCACATCCGATCCGGCGGCCTTCACGCGAGGCGCTCGAGAGGGGGCGAATGGCTTTTGTCCCGGAGGGACAGGCTGAAAGTAGCCAGGCACGAAGTGCGTGGCTCGTGCTTATTAGTTCGGGCCGGCCGGCAATAAACCGAGGGCGAATTGGGGGAAGATTCCCAGCAGGAAAATGAGGATGACCAGGGCCAGAATCGTTACGAGCGAGAGCCGGCTGACCTGGATCGCCGCCACATCGCCCTGTACAGGCTGCCAGTACATCGCTCTGACCACCTTCAGGTAGAAGTAGAACCCGCAGCCTACCGTCACAATGCCAAGAGTGATCAGGAAGAATTGGTGCGTTTCGAAGGCGACTTTGAAAACGAGGAATTTCCCAAGGAACCCGGCGGTAAAAGGCACGCCCGCGAGAGACATCATGGCGACCAGGAGACCAAATGCCAAAAACGGCGCACGTTTTCCGAGCCCGTTGAACTGACTAATGTCGTCTCCTTCGCCGTGGGCGCTCACATTAACCATGATCAGGAACGACAGGAGCGTCATTAAGAGGTACGCAGCCAGATAGACGGCAACAGCCTGACCCGAATCGCGCGCGCTAATTCCAGCCACCGCAATTAACAGGTAGCCAGCGTGGCCGATGCTTGAATAGGCGAGAAGTCGCTTCAGGTTGGTCTGCGGCAGCGCCGCGAGGTTCCCATAAATCAACGTGGCGGCCGCGAGCAGGATGATCGCCGTGATCAGTTTGTCTCCCACCGCTGGAAGACTTTGAAACGTTTGGACAACACGGAGCAGGACAATGAACCCGACTGACTTCGAACCGACGGAGAGAAATGCAGTGATCGGTGTAGGAGCGCCCTGATAAACATCCGGAACCCAGAACTGGAACGGGGCGGCCGCGATTTTAAACCCGAGCCCAATTACCACCATCAGCGCGCCAAAAAGAACTCCGGATTGGTTGCCGACCGGGATCGACGGAAGAACCTGTTCGATCTGGCTAAGATTGGTCTGGTGGGTGACGCCATAAATCCAGGTGATGCCGTAAACGGTGAAGCCGGTCGCAAGCGAGCTCAGGATCAGATACTTCACACCCGCCTCAAGAGACAGCAGATTCCGCCGCAGGTAAGCAACCAGCACGTAGAAAGAGATCGTGACCAGCTCGAGCGAGACGAAGATCAAAATGAAGTCGACGGCTGACGCCATCCACATCATCCCCGCGCAGGTCAGGACCGGAATCGCAAAAAACTCGCCCAGTCCGGACTGAGGGGTTTGCCCGGGCAAATATCGTTTGATTGTCCCGGCGTAGTCGATCGACATGATCAGCACTAGAATCGTCGTCACCACGGCGATCTTCTTGAAGAATATCGCCGGCGCATCGGAAACGTAAGAGTTCATCCCGCTGGAACCGGGGACGCTGGCCTGGAGAAACAAAAACACCGCGGCCAGTCCCACAATCCCGATCCATGCGAAGACCTTGCGGTCCATCTTCTCAGCGAATGATTCCAGAAGGATAATCACTATCCCGAGCGCTAGGACGAAGAGTTCAAGTATGACGGGAGGCATGGTTATTTTGCGAAAAGACGAATTCCGGGTTCAATAGCGTCCAAGACAGTTCTGGGTACCATACCGACGACAAGCAAAGCGGCCACCAGCATTATAACGGCCCAACCGACACTTACCGGCATGTCTTTCACAGATTGCCAGCGCGCTTGCCGTTCGCCCATAAATATCGCCCGGTACGCACGCAACATGTAGACCGCGGAGATCACGACACCCCAGATAGCGATCGTGCCAACGATTTCGAATTCATTGAACGCGGCGCCGGCAATTCCGTTCCTGAACGCCCCGAAGAAAACCAAAAGTTCAGAAGCGAAGTTGGCAAACCCTGGAAGCCCGATCGACGCGAAGGTCGCCAGACCGAAAACAAAGCAGAGCGTCGGCATACTGGTTCCGAGACCGCCGAGATCGAGATAATTGAGCGTGCCGGTCTGTTTCCGGAGTTCGCCGCACATCGCGAATAGCGCGGCGATCGAGAGGCCGTGAGCCAGCATCAGCAGGGCGGCACCGTTTAAACCGATGACGTTGTAGCTCGCGATCCCCAGGAACACATAACCCATGTGCATCACGCTGGAGTACCCGAGGGTCAGATCAAGCTGCTTCTGCGAGATCGTCGCCAACCCGACGAAAAGGATATTTCCAGCGAGCAGAATCAGGAGCAGCCATGCCCAATGCCGAGCGGCTTCGGGCATCATCGGCAACGCGACCCTCAAAAGACCGTAGAGCCCGAACTTCTTCAACACTCCGGCATGCAACATTGCAACCGGCACCGGTGCCGACGCATAGGCCTGCGGAGCCCAGGTGTGAAACGGAAAGAGCGACACCAGGACGCCGAAACCGATCAGGATCAGGATGTAGACAGATCTGGATCCCGGTCCCGCGAACACGCCCGTTGAAGCCAGTTGCTGGAGTTTAACGATATCGAAGGTCCGTTGTTCCGCCGGTGGCAAAAGGTAAAGTCCGATCAATCCAACTAGCAAAATGATGCTTCCGATCGAGAGATATATTGTGATCTTCCATGCGGCGCTCTGCCGGTTACCGGTTCCCCAGATTCCGATCATGAGAAATGTGGGAATTAGCGCTAGCTCGTGGAATGCGTAAAAGAAGAATAGATCGAGCGATGCGAAAGCACCGGCAGCGCCTGCGGCGATGAAGAGGATGCACGCGTAGTAGCGATTCTCATCTTCCTCGACTTTCGGAGCGATCCAAACAGCGGCCAGGGCGACGATGGAGGTTAACAGCAGCAGGGTCGCACTCAGTCCGTCGACCCCGATGTAAAATTTTAAATCCCATACCGGCACCAGCGAGAGCGCGCTCGCAAACTGGTACCCGGCCTGACCTCGGTCGTACTCGATAAAGACGATCAACGCTGATGCCAACGCGACAACAGCGGCGATAACGGCCGTTCTGCGAGCCGGCAGTCCGAGAAGGATAGCCAGTGCGGCGATGACCGGAGCCAGATAAGTGAGGTGAACAAGTAAATTCATTTTGCGCCAAACAGGATGAAGTAGATCAACAAGACTACCCCTGCTCCGAACAGAAACGCGTAGGCCTGTAAATTGCCGATCTGAAGGAAGCGCAGGACGAACCCGAGACCCCACGTCACGCCTCCAAGACCCCGTACGATACCGCCATCAATCACCCAGCGATCGATGAAGCCCGATATTTTGGCCAGCAGATCCTGCGTCCATTTGATCAGGCCAGCATAAAATTCGTCAATGTAGAATTTGTGTTCGAAAAGAGGAATATCGATTTCGTCTTTGTTCTTGCCTCGGTAAAGGAAGAATCCCGCAAGCAGACCGGCGGCAAACGCAAGGAGTGAAACTGTGACCGCGCCTGCGGCTGATCCTTCGTGTTCAGGAACCTTGATGAAAATCGAGGCAATTGCCGGAAACCCGAGAATGCACGATGGGATGGCCAGAAGGATCAAAGGGCCAGTCATCACCGGCGGCGACTCATGTGCGTGCTTTGCTTTGTCCGTGCGTGGTTCGCCGAGGAACGCGACGACGAACAACCGGGACATATAGTAGGCCGTCAGGAATGTGATCAATGCGATCACGATGAAGGCCGGGATGTTATTGCTGG
Source organism: uncultured Chthoniobacterales bacterium (assembly GCA_964567505.1). Taxonomy (GTDB): domain Bacteria; phylum Verrucomicrobiota; class Verrucomicrobiia; order Chthoniobacterales; family JAFAMB01; genus JAFAMB01. Next base: position 3,806 of record CAZMNG010000157.1, on the reverse strand, counting down.
CGGAGGCCAGAATCGCATCCTTGCTCCAGAAACCGGCGAAGGGAGGGCAGGCAATCAATGCGAGCGTGCCGGCGAGGAATGTCCAGAATGTGATCGGCATCTTGCTCCGGAGCCCGCCCATCTGCCAGATGTTCTGTTCATCGTGCAGGCTATGGATGACGGAGCCGGCGCCGAGGAACAAGAGCGCTTTAAAACAGGCGTGAGTGAAAAGGTGGAACATGCCGGCCTGCGGTACCCCGAGACCGACTGCGGAAATCATGAGTCCAAGTTGTGACAGGGTTGAGTAGGCCAGAATACGCTTGATATCATCCTGCTGGGTCGCCATCAGCGCCGCCAGCAACGAAGTCAACAACCCGATCCAGAGAACGACTGTGAGGGCAGTAAGGGAATTCTGGAAGAGAAAGAATGTTCGCGCGAGCATGAAGACACCGGCGGCCACCATTGTTGCAGCGTGGATCAATGCCGAGACGGGAGTCGGGCCTTCCATTGCGTCCGGTAACCAGACATGGAGCGGGAACTGGGCCGACTTCCCGATCGCCCCGCAGAAGATCAGGAGCGCGGCGACTGTCATGTAGACCTGGTTTAACCCGATTGTCTGCCAGTGCCGGCTCAGTTCGTCGAATGAGACCGTTCCGGACCCCAACCAGACCAGAAGAATCCCAAGCATGAATCCGAAATCGCCGATTCGGGTTGCCAGGAACGCCTTATTCGCGGCGTCCGGTGGCGCCGGCCGATAAAACCAGTGTCCGATCAACAAATAGGAGCTGACTCCGACCAACTCCCAGAAGATGAACATCATGATGAAGTTGTTCGAAAGGACAATCCCCAGCATTGAGAAAGTGAACAGCGAGAGTCCGGCGAAATAGCGCGAGCGACCCTTGTCATGCGACATATAGCCGATCGAATAGATGTGGATCAGAAGCCCGACACCGGTGACAACCAGAAGCATCAGCCTGGTAAGATCGTTGATGAGATAACCAATCGTTACCTTAAATGAACCGAGATCGATCCAGGTAATGCCGGCAGATCCATCCGGCCCGGCGAACACGCCGAGCGTGAAAACAAACGAAATCGCAATCGCTGCAACCGAAATATAGGAGCTAAGCTTTTTGGCTCGCTCGGTGATCAGCACGATCACAAATACGGCGATGAGCGGAGAAAACAGGATAATCCACGGGGCCGCGTTCATGCGTCAGAATTTCAGAGTGTTGATGTCTTCCACATGCGTGGTCTGTCTGGCCCTGAACAGCGCGACGATGATGGCCAGACCGACGGTGACTTCCGCGGCGGCGACGGTGATAATAAAAAATACGAGCACCTGGCCGTTATAGTCGGGCAAGTTGTTATGCACGTTATATCTCGAGAACCCGATCAGGGAAAGATTTGCAGCGTTGAGCATCAACTCGAGCGCCATGAAAATAATAATGATGTTTCGCCGGAGCAGGACTCCGGCAAACCCGATGGTAAACAGCAAGCCGCTGGCAATCAGATAATCGTTGAGCGTTACCATGGTTATTTGAGCTCCCGTTTGCTGAGGATAACGACGCCGATGGAGGCCACGAGAATCAGGGCGCCGACCACCTGAAGCGCGATGTTGTATTGCTGGAACAGCACCATTCCGACATGCCAGACGTCTCCCTGAGGTCCCTGGGCTATGGGCGGGAACTTCGCATTTCCACCGTCAAATCGGTAGCAAACGTCCGCGAGAATTTTGATAAACAGGATGATGACGACGGAACCTCCGCAGACAGCCGGGAAATTCAGGCGCCGGCGCGCTTCGGCCTTAATGTCCATGAGCATGATAATAAACAGAAACAGCACCATGACCGCCCCGGCGTAAACGAGAACCTGGATCACCCCGATGAAATAAGCGTCGAGGGATACGTAAAGAGAAGCCAACGCCATAAAACAGACCACCATGCTCAACGCACTGGCTACGGGGTTGCGGTGCAGCACCACCATCACCCCGAAGAGCAGCATTATCGCGACAAAGAGCCAGAAGAGTAACGCGGACATTCGTCTATTTCTTCTCGTTCCACTTGAACACCAGACCGGTCATCACGCCGCCCAGTTCGTATAGTTTCTGCTTGTTGTGCACCATCTCCTGCCTGGTCAAGCCGGTGATTGCATAATCTTTGCGCAAGAAAATCGCTTGTTCGGGGCAGACCTCTTCGCATAACCCGCAATAAATGCAGCGAATCATGTCGATCTCGAATTCCAGCGGAAATTTCTCCACCTTGCGCCAACGGTTCTCCTCCGGGATTTCGCCTGGGTGGATCGTGATTGCGCGCGGTGGGCAAATGAACTCGCATAGTTGACAGGCGACACAGCGCTCACGGCCGTGTTCGTCGGTTACCAGGGTCGGCGCGCCGCGATAGTGCGCGGGCAGCTTCTGGTCCCATTTCTCTTCCGGGTATTGCATCGTGACCTTCTTTTTACCCGTAAGGATGTTCACGAAATGCCGGATAGTGATTCCGAGACCGGTTAATACAGCCGGCAGGTAGGCCTTTTCTGCAAAAGTCAATTTTGGACGGGCGACGGTGTAGGCCATGACGTTAACTCCTCATTTGCGAATGAAAGGCAGAATCACTGCGACGATGAAAACATTTGCCAAGGCGATCTCAATAAAGAAATACCATCCGAGCTTCATTAATTGATCATAGCGGAATCGAGGCAGGGTCCAGCGGACCCAGATAAAGAAGAAGAGCAGCACCGCGACCTTGAAAAAGAACGCTGCGATGTGGATCAACCCGAGGATGAGACCCCAGCCTGACTGAGGGTTATCGATGTAGGTCGGCAGGAATGGGACATGCCACGCGCCAAAGAACAGCGTCACGATGACTGCCGAGCCGACGATCATTGCCGCATATTCACCGAGGAAGAAGAGAGCAAACTTCATCGACGAATATTCGGTGTGATACCCGCCGACGAGCTCTTGCTCTGCCTCCGGCAGGTCAAACGGGAGACGGTTCGTTTCGGCGAACATCGAGACGGTGAAAACGATGAAAGAAATAAAAAGCGGGATCCAGAGAATGATCCGCATGATATCGAACGATCCGATGATCTCGTGAAAATTGATGCTCAGCGGGAAGAGGCTGATCCCTTTGATCCATATTGGCGAAATCAACCATCCGTGTTCGATCTGGTAGCGGACGATGTCGGGCAAGTTCAACGTCCTGCAAAGCATGAAGATCGGAATTACCGACAAGCCGAGCGAGAGTTCGTAGGAAATCATCTGCGAACTCGAGCGCATCCCGCCAAGGAACGAATACTTCGAATTGGACGACCATCCGGCGAGCACGATGCCGTAGACCCCGAGGGAAGAAACCGCGAACACCCAGAGAACACCGACGTCCACGTTTGCCACCACCATCGGTTCGCCCCAAAGCTGGCTGCCGAATGGGATTACGGACAGTGACATCATCGCAGGGGCCATGGCGCAGGCGGGCGCCAGCCAATAGTAGAATTTGTTGACGTGCGCCGGCGTGAAGTCCTCCTTCAACATCAGCTTCACGGCGTCGGCGATTGGCTGAACAAGCCCGAAAAACGGGATATCCTTGTTGAACCCGAACAGGGTGAGCGGGATTCCCACGCGGTTCGGACCGATCCGGTCCTGGATCCATGCGCACACCTTGCGCTCTGCGTAGACGGTGTACGAGACCATCGGCAGAATTATCACAAAAATAAGGCCGATGATTTTGATTAACGTAACGATGACGGCTATCAGAAGCGCGGTCATACGGTTGCGGGCGCCTCCTCGTTCTCTTTAACGAGTTCAACGCCTTGATCTCCAATCCTGCTGAGCG
>CAZMNG010000156.1:0-7634 GCA_964567505.1 uncultured Chthoniobacterales bacterium | reverse complement strand
CATTGATGGCCAGAAGCAAAAACAATACGTGATGCTGGATCTCTTTGGTGTCTTCAACGCGACAGTCACATGGCATAGAATTTCGCCTTAAGGATGCCAATTGTGCACGCCATTACCGGCAATGCAACCGCGACATTCGGTCTTGTGTGTCGTCATAGCAGTTGTGTCACGAAGGCGGGCTAGACTTCGCCGCACAGTGAAGCGGTTCGATGAGCTCGATTCGTTTCTGAGGCGACGAGCGGCTGATCTCAAAAATCAGCTCGGAGGCTCAGCCAAAAGACAACACAATAAAAATAAATGTTATTTCTTCTTGTCATATTACATAACATCATGTACAGGAGTTATGAAATGAAGCACCGACTTTCACTCACTTCGAGCCGGGTCCCTCTCGTCAGCATCTGGCGACGGTTCATGGCGGTTCTTGTACTGAGCCTGTCGTCCGTGCCCGGTGCGCTCGCTCAGTCCGCTGGATCCCTGGACAGTTTTATTTCTCCCCTCAAAAACGGGCTTAATCTCATCATGGTCTTCGGATTCATCGCTGGGTGCGTGATGGTGATGTCCGGATTCCTCAACGCGAAACGGGACGAAAACTGGAAAATGACGGTCATCTACGGTATCGGCGTCGCCGGTGCCGTCGCGTTGATGAAGGCGCTTTTCGCGATGTTCGGCGGCGCGGCCAACAGCGCGGTGACCGGGTTCTGATCTCCGGCAGTTCCATTGATTATGAACGATAACCTCATTTACACCGACACGCGTCCACGCGCGCGATCGACCGGGCACGCCTTCGGATTCGAAGGCAACCTCGGGCTTCCGGTGATCGTTGCGGGGATGGGTTCGGTCTTTATCCTGACGATGCTTTTGAACGGCGACAACGGGATGCCGTTGTTCGCAAAGTTTGTCGTCGCGCTTCTGCCGACGGTTTTGACGGTTGGGTACATTGTGACTTTTCGCAGCCGGAAACCGCCACGATTCGACGTCGATCTATTCGCTTCCTGGATCAAAGGACGATCGTTTCAACCGGCCCGCATCCAGCCGCGGCATCCGTTTGTTCCAAACCGATGATTGCGTCGCTCATAGGTGCTTGCGAGACTCTGGCGAGTGTTTTCACTCGGAACAGCTCAGCTCAACCCTCCCGCATGTCGCGCGTCGGGATGCCCAACGGCTTTTTCCTCAACGATCTGATCTGGTTCGGTGACGGTTCCTGCAAGAAGACAGCGATTTCCCGCGGGTTCATGGTAGAACCGGGCGAGATCAGCGCCTTCAGCACGAGGCAGTTAAACGATCTGCACGAGCGGCTCCGCATCCTGCTGGGAATCCTTGGGGAAGAGTTCGCGCTGCAGGTCCAATGGAGTATTGACAGTGATTATCGCCACGAACTGGAACGTTATCACCGGGAGACACTGAGACTGCGTCGCCAGGATCCGCTCCATGGTCAGTTCGGAGTCTTGATTCGCGCGGAACGCTACGAACGCTATAAGGCCGCAATGGAAGAAGGGCGACTCCGTCGGGAACGGCTCACACTCTTCTTTACGCGGGTCATCGATACGAAGGTTCCGGTCGCCGGAGATAGAGCGGGTGCGGAATATTTTGAAGCGCTTTCGCGCAAAGAGAGCCAGGCGCTATGCGAATTCGCGATGAATGCGTTGTCGCGGCTGTTTCCGGATTGCCGGGTCACCCCGATGCGTGATCGGGATCATTTCCGGATGTACTACCGGTTATTGAATACGAACCTGGGGTCTACCGCGATAGACCCGACGGAGTTGCTCGATACCGGGTATTCGATCCAGCAAAACTGCCTGCATGGTGAAGGTATCGCTGCGTCGGCCGGCGCCGGAGTCTCTTTCAAACTCGATTGTTATCACCACGCGATCTTCGCCGTTCGCCAGTGGCCTCGTCGCACCTTTCCTGGAATTGTGGCGGCCCTGACCGGGATGGGGTTCCAGGAGTACGCGATCACGATGAATGTCTACCCGAAGCGGGTTGATCAGGTCATTGAGAAGGAGGAACAAACTATTCAGCGGTTGCAGATCGATGCGGTCTCGGAGCGCAAACAGTCTCTGGTGACCGACATGATCGCGAAACAGGAGAAAGTCGCCGAACTGCAACAAGGAAAGGTTATCCCGCTTAACGCGCTGTTCGTCGTCCGTCTCTGGCATAGAAAGCCCGAGCAATTGGCGGCGAGATGCGCCTCTCTGAAGAACGCATTTATTTCGATGGGCGGCGCAGTGGTCCATCACGCAACGATACCTGAAAACGCCCGGCAGCTCTTTTATCAGACTTGGCCGGGCTGGACCTACGGAACTTATCGAGCGTTCGATTTGCCGGCTGAAGATGTTTACCTGGCTGATTTGATTCCCTGGTCGGCGACATTCACCGGGCATTTGGACGAGGCTGAAGCGATTTACAACGGCGCCAGAGGCAATCTTGTCGGAATTCGAACCAGGCTCGGGAACACTCCACAGCATGGGGTCCTGTTCGGCATGACCGGGGCGGGCAAATCGGTCATTCTCGCGGATCTGCTTGCCCAAATCGGCCATCGGTTCGGGTTCCGACTGATCGTAGAGGAAGGGCTGTCGCACGCGGTTCTCACCCAGACTCAAGGATGCCGGCCGGTCATCGTGAATCCGGACGCTCATCTCACAATCAATTATCTCGATACCTGCAAAACACCGTTATCACCGACACACCTGGCGTTCAGTGCCGGACTTTGCATGCTGTTTTGCGGGAACGAAGGGCTCGATGGCGAACGAAAAGCGATGCGGCACGCCATGATCGTCGAGAATCTGCAACAGCTGTACACGGACGTTTTTGATGACTGGATTGTGGCGAATGAACAGGCGGCAGAGGATCTGCGGTGGCGCGCGGCCGCGATCGACCGGTATCTGAAGCTTCGAATGCGCGGGTCGCACTCAAACTTTGTCGATGCATTTGCCGCATTCCGGGATTGGGAAATGCAGAAGCCGGACGAGGCGGCCAGTTTTGTCCAGGAGTTGACCGAAGAGGCGGTAGTCGATTTCGCGAAGAGTCCGGGCACGGCCAACCTCGTTCGCGACCTCGCATTTGCCTGCTTTGAACCGGAACAATTTCCAACGCACAGTGCGCTGATCGAACAGCTTCTATTCAATCCGCACGGCGGAGCCGGTGAACGGGAGGAATGTGACCGCGTCGGAAAACTTCTTCGTGCGTGGAGCCGAGACGGAGAAAAGGGGCGGCTCTTTGACGGCGTCAGCAACATCCGGATCGACGGCAGAGTCGCCCACTTCGAACTGGGACAGATCCCGGAGCACGCAATGGAGATGCGTGCAGCTGCCAACTTTCTCGTGGCGAACTACGGCCGGCAAAAAATCATCACAATGCCACGGTCCATTCCTAAGATTGCCATATTCGAAGAGGCCGCTCGAACCCTCGAAATCCCCGGGGGAGTGCGCATGATCCAGGAATACTATCGGCAGATGCGCAAGTTCGGGTGCAACATTCTCGCCGTCGTCCAACAATACGACGTTCTCAGGAATTCCGAAGCGCGCGGGGCCATCATCGGCAATTCAAAGATGTTTTTGGTCACTGCCCAGCAAAGTCGAGAGGACGCGAAGGAGATCGGCGAGGCGCTCAGTCTGTCCGAAAAAACAGTGGAAACAATCAATTCGTATCCGCTTCCCGAATTGATGGACCCAAGGGAACGATTCAGCGCGTTTACCTACGTGGCGAACGACAAAATCAGACGACTGGTCGGCACTGTCAAAAACGTCGCATCGCGGGAGTTGCTCTACGCGGCTGCGAGCGACAATGAAACATTCGACCGTCGAACCGCGCTGCTCGGCAACTATCAAAACATTGTCACGGGAATCATCGAAGAATCGGAAAAGTTACTCTCGGCCAGCGAAGAGTCTGCAACCCAACCAATATTATGAGACGGATTGGTATCGCAATCAGCTTAATCCTTGCCGGTTGCACCGTCGGACCAACGGTGCCGAAAGGTGAATTGACCGTTCAGGGAAAAGGTTCCGAGGCGTTGACGAACGATGGGGATCCGCTCGTTCACAGCGGGATCGATGCGCGCACTGTCCCGGTCGAATTCGCAAAGGGTTACACGAAGGGAGTTTCCGATCAGGTCAAGCGGACCTACTGGGCGCGACAGGACGCTCAAAAGACAGCCGATGACGACCTCGGGGGACGGATCCACTACTACAACGCCACGATTCCTGAGCGACAAGACTTAAACGGAGTCATCCGGGTCCAACGAGAAGTTGTAATCCCCATTGTGGAGTAACCATGAAAATCAAACGAATTGCCGGAACCACGATCTTGCTATGGTGTCTAAGAGTTACCGCGGGAGCGACCGTCGTCATGCACGATCCGATTCACACGGTCTTGAACATTGCGCAACAGGTTTATGGTCAGGTCAAACAGGAGATGCAGCATGCCGAGGATATTAGCAAATACACAACGATGATCCAAAAGCAGCTGGAACAGATCAACCAATTGACCAACTTGATTAACCAGGATGTGGAACAACTTCGCCGGTTCGGCAACCCGGATACCTATGTGAATATGCTGGGCTTGAACCAGCTCTTTGAGGAGGTTGACAGCATAAGATCCGGTGTTGGTAAAACGGTCTCGGATTTCAGTTCGGCTGCAAACGGTATTTCGGCATTGAAATACACCGGCGAAGGTCTCTACCAGGATGTCAGCAATCTGGCAGATAAATTTGGACAGAAAGTGAACTACGACTCAGCGAGTTTCAAAAAGTTCGGCGTGATCCAGGACATGAACGATGATTACAACCGGCAGCTCGCTGCAGTCAATCAGGCTTTCAGCCAGCTTGAGCACGACGTGCGCAACACCGCAGTTCAACTCAATAGCGCCGGTTCGTTAGTCGAGACAGAAAAATTGAAAGCCAAATTACAGGCGCTCCAGGGTAACCTGGATAGCAATATGAATCGCGCGTCCGTGGCCGCTCTCAAGGTTCTGGTCCAAAGCGAAGTTAATCGAAACGATCAGGCCCGTTTGCAGGAGGCGGCGCGTCAGCGGCGAATCCAGGAAATGTTAACCGAGGATCAGCAGTTGAGCAGTCTGGGCGGTGAATTGCTGGGGCCGCCAAGCGGGAATTAAAAATACGATTGCGTATGGCTACAGTACCGTCGACAGGCGATTTTTATACTCAGGCTGCGAGCGGCCTCGATAAATACATCAATCCGGATTCGCTGGTTAATACGATCCAGACCGTGGTGGGCGCTTATATGCCAGCGGCGTATGCGATTGCGTTTGTGTTGCTGACTGCGGGCACGATGCGGGAATTCTTGTACCCGGAGACGCGCCGTTTCTTTGGGACATTGCTGCGGACGCTCGTGCTTGTGGCATGCATGAGCGGCGCCTCGGCTCTGGTGGGGTGGTTAAAAAGCGCCGCCGATGGGCTGGCTGAAATGCCGGTAGGCGTTTCTTTGTCGATCAACGGAACTTCCTATTCGCTCAGCGCGGGGCAGACGCCGAGTCTGACGCAATTGGAAAACGCGTTGCAGTCGAAGGTGCAGGTGGGTAGCGCCTTGCCGAACTCACAGTTAGCAGCGGGTTCGAATGGATTGCTAGGTACTGCGGTTAATGCTGTGAAAAGCCTCTTGTCGAATGCGGAGCATATCGCCTGGGAAGTGCTGTTTGCCATTTTTCTGCTGTGGCTTTTGTTATGCAAAGTAGTGATCATTCTGATGCTGTTTATTCAGAAAGTTGTCGTAATCGGATTTAGTCTTTACACGCCAATTGCAATCGGCGAATACGCGCACCGCACTCTGAAGACCAAGGCGGTCAGTTTTTTTCTGACTTTTGCCGGCGTGCTTGCGTGGCCGGTTGGATGGAGTCTTGTCAATGCGGTGACGCTGGGGATTTTGAAATCGGTGCCAACGCCGGGGAACCAGAATTTTGTGACGCTTTTGGTGGCAATCGTTGCGGCGATTCCGGTGTTTCTCTGGATTCTGATTGGCTATGTCGTTGCGCCGATCTATGCACAGAAAGTGGTGAGTCGCGGCGGGGCGGCGATCCAGGGATTCGTTGGGACAATGATGTCCGCCGTTGGCCAGAGTTCGGCGACGATACTCGCGGGAGCATTGGGAGCGCCAGCCGCTGCGCTCGGACTCGGACGATTGACGGGCGGCGGGAGTGAACAGACAGGTAAACCGAGCGGAGCGGAGCAGGGTCCCGGACCGGAGAGATTTTTTGGCGAATCAGCCGGCGGGGAGGACTCCGGTGCAAGCGGATCAGTCGAGGAGAGTTTTCCACAGACTGCGCGCCGGCGTGGACCGGTAGGTCTGTTGTGTATCGGCGCAGGGGCAATCGGGGCGGGCGCGGGCGTGACAAAGCCTCTGGCAGCGGCGATGGCAGCCGCGGCGCCCGTCGCGCAGCGATTCGGCAGTGCTGCTCAATTTATAGGGCACGGAGCGGCCGAAGGCGCTGGGGAAACCAGCGGCATGGAATCCCGCGCAATCAGACTGATTGACGATGGGGGCCGGCGGAGGATTCGATACCCTGGTTATCAAGGGAATCGATCTTCGGTGCAGGCAAGAGGATATATCGACAGGAGATAAGCGACGAATCCGTCAGAGACGAAACAGGCTGCTCTCGGGCTCGAATCAGGAACGGATCCCATGGATGAACTCAACGGTTTGAGTGAGACCGGCACAACTGATCCCTGGGTCGAGCAAGCGCAATTAAGGGCTACACCCGTTTTGCGCGATCCGCTCGAGGAGTCGGCCAAACGATCCGGCAGCGCCGCAAGCGCATTAGCCGCGGGCCGTCGGACGGTTCGACTCTTGTGGATTGCGTTGATCGCTTCGCTGGCCGCACATCTGGTAATCCCGGCCTGCATCGTAACGGCAATGGTTCGTCCGGAGAAAGTCGCCCTGATGGATGGAACCGAGTCGCTCATCATCGCACCATTGGTTCCCATCGAAGACAGTAACGAGATCCTGGAGACCATTTCTCTTTGGGCTGCCAAATCGTTTCTGGATCGAGGGCCGCAAGGGTTCGATACGCCTGAAACGCTCGAGCGGATCTTTTTGCCGGATGCCGCAAAAAAGGCGGAGATGGATTTCAAAAGTGTCGCGGCAGAATTCTCCAAGAAGAATATCCATCAAAAATTCGAGGTCGGCCGGATCGATTTACAACGGCTCAAACAGGGTGTTGTGATGAGCCATGTGGTTGGGCAGGTGCTGACCCAGGCGCAGATCGGCGATGAGCAGGTAAACGAGCCGCAACCGGTGACCCTGAACTTGAAGCTTGTCCGCAATCCTTTTCTCGGGCGCAACAAACGGTATCCGTTTGCGGTCGCGGACTACGCGTTTGGCCAGCCCGAGCAGCTTTCAACGCAGAAACGAGAATAAAGTCCAATGCGCTTGTTAACGATCTTCCTGGTGTGTGCCGGCCCGGTCTTCGTTTCCGGTAGTCAGAATCTTGCTTCCAAAGTCGTCCGGATGCCTCTGAACCAGGATGAACCGGCGGTCGTGAAAACTGGAACGAACGGAATCACCACGCTCGAATTCCCTTACCGAATCGAGGCGCTGGACGGGTTCGGATTCAGTCTCAATCCCGCTCCCGGTGGTCCGGATCTGTTCCAAATCTCGTTCAATAAAGGCACAAATTTCCTTTCT
>CAZMNG010000155.1:0-7637 GCA_964567505.1 uncultured Chthoniobacterales bacterium | reverse complement strand
ATGGATGAGAACAACCGAAATTATTTCGCTGGTTTTGAGACTCCTATGCTTGTGGACTGCCGAACCCGGCTACACTTTCGATTTGGGTCCGGAGCCAGTCTCAGTTTTGCACCGGTCGATTCCGGAGATGGATTCCTGCCGCGAGCTGATTGTCGTCACGACCAGGAACTGGAGTGACGTCAATGCCACCGTTCAACTCCTGGAGCGCCGGCACGCGGGAATAACGCCATGGAGAAAAGTGGGAACGCCGTTCCCGGCGGTGATCGGTAAATATGGGTTCGGTTGGGGAATTGGTCTGCATGGAACTGGCGAACAAGGAAAACCCACAAAACACGAAGGGGACCAGAAGTCCCCGGCGGGTATCTTCAAGTTATACTCCGTTTTCGGGATTGCTAACCCAGCGCAGGTTCGCTTTCTCCGGTTTCCGTACGAACAGGTTGATGCCTCAACCAAAGCCATCGACGACCCTCGATCGCAATATTACAATCGGATCGTCGACCGAAGGGCAATCAAACGCCCCGACTGGTCAACTTCGGAGTCGATGCTGGCGGTGCCGGTCCAATACAGGTTTGGCGTAATGATCGAGCACAATTGGTCCCAGATTCCCGGATCTGGTTCGTGCATCTTTTTCCACGTTTGGAATGGCGGCAGGAGAGGAACAGCTGGATGTACTGCGGCGAATCTAACGAGTCTGAAGCGCTTGCTCCACTGGCTGGATTCAAACCAGAACCCCCTGATTATCCAGCTGCCATCACCGGAGTATGCCCGTCTGAAACAATCCTGGAAATTGCCCTGATTTCACTCCGGCACTGTGACCGAATCCGCTTTCCGATCGTATAGTCGGATCCGGGAACAGCGGATCGGCCACTGCCCTTGACCTCCACCCGTCAACCTCATTTCCGAGTCGTCGCGGCACGGGACGGAGTCATCCATCCCGGACTAGCGATGGCAGCAAGATCACGGCCGAACTCAGGCACTAGCCCCGATCCGGCCTAGGCCGGATCGGCATTCACTCCGACGGATGTCGGAGCTGTGTGTGCATTTTTCACGGGGTGTAAAAAATGCAGGCTAGCCCAGATCACCCTTCTTTCACCCTGGTCAAGCACGACGTTTCAGGGGCGCGTCGATACAATCCAGCTGTCCGGCGAGGCCAAATTGAATTGTATCGACGCAACCCTGGATGCGACCCTCAAGAGCAGGTGCGATTATTGCTCATTAGAAGGCATGGCGTTACCGAAACGAGTGGGCGGCGTTTTAGTGGATCTCGATGGCACTGTCACCGAAGGCGGGAGACTCGTTCCCGGCGCAGCCGACGCGCTCCGGATGCTGACACGGAAGGAAATTCCGTTTCGAATTGTAACCAATACCACAAGCAAACCGCGCTCGGTAATTTTAGCTCAGATGCGTGTTCTAGGTCTTGAATTACGGCCAGAACAGATGATTACTGCTCCGATCATCGGACGAGATTACCTTAGCAGCGTAGGGATAACGCGCTGCTTTCCTCTGCTTAAGCCTTCGTTATTGGACGATCTCGCACCAATCGAGTTTGTGGAGAGCTCACCCCAGGCTGTGCTGGTGGGCGACATCGGTAACGATTTGACCTATGCAGCGCTTAATTGCGCTTTTCGCTTTATTCTCGATGGCGCGGCCTTCATCACGCTGGCTCGGAATCGCTATTTCCGAGGGTTGGACGGTCTTTGCCTGGATGTCGGACCCTTAGTCGCAGCGCTGGAGTACGCTACCCAAACGGAGGCGGTGTTAGTCGGTAAGCCCGCCCGCGAGTTTTTTCGTTTCGCCTGTCAGAGTATGGGCGTGCCCTGCGAATCCACAATCGTGATTGGTGACGATTTGGAGGCGGACGTCGGGGGCGCCCAGGCGGCTGGTGCCGCCGGTGTCTGTGTTCGGACGGGCAAGTTCCGGCCGTCCCAGTCAGAGAAATCCGGGATTGTTCCGGATATGATCCTGGACTCTATCGCGGATCTTCCGGATTTGCTGACGTGAGCGAAAATTCAGTCAAAGATCACGGTTTTATTCCCATAACACAAAATCCGATGGTCCAGGTGCCAGCGGAGGGCACGCGATAGAACGATGCGCTCCAGGTCGCGTCCTTTCTGGATCAGGTCTTCGACCTGGTCGCGGTGAGAGATTCGTGTCACATCCTGTTCGATGATGGGGCCTCCGTCCAATTCCTCGGTGACGTAGTGGCTTGAAGATCCGATCAGTTTGACCCCGCGGGCAAAGGCAGCGTGATACGGTCTACTGCCCGCAAAGGCAGGCAGAAACGAGTGGTGCACATTGATAATTTTCCGCGGGTACCGAGTCACAAAACTTCCGGAGAGGATCTGCATGTACCGGGCCAGCACGATCAGATCCACAGAGTGCTCTTGCAATTTGGCCAGCTGCAGTCGCTCGACTTCCTGCTTCGTCTCGGCGGTCACCGGCATGTAACAGAATGGGACATCATAGAATTGCGCCAGGGGCTCGGCCTGCCTGTGGTTGCTGACCACCACCGCAATCAGGCAGTTCAATTCCCCTGTTTGATGCCGATGCAGGATATCGGCCAAACAATGCAGATAGCTGGAGACAAAAATCGCAATAACGGGCGTCCGTTCCGAATAAGCAACCTCCCACGTCATGGAGAACCGGCCAGCCACAGGTTCAAATTTCTCTCGAAAACGCTCTGCATCGAGGTCGAAGCCTTCGAGAGCCCATTCAACACGCATTAAGAAAAGGCTCGAGTCACTGTCCTGGTGCTGATCGGCATGAAGAATATTGGCTCCATGGTCGTACAGGAAACTGGCGATTGCTGCAACGATCCCTCTGCGGTCCGGGCAACTGATCAACAAGATCGCGGTTCGTTTCATCGGCCGTTCAGAGGAATTTTTTGCTCACGGCGAAACATTGTGCAAAGACGGGCCGTAACACAAGTGCACATCCCCGGTGGTTCCGCCTTCGGAGCTTAAGAGCGCAGGCGCGACACGATTCATTCACCGCGCAGAGAGAAACTTTGCGGAGACCGTAAATGCGTCGTTCGACGTTTTTGCGACCTCCTCATGAAGCGGAGTTGAGCTTCTTCGTTCCCAAGGGATCAGCGGCGCCTCGTGGTCCCGATCAGTTACTTCCTTGAGAAGCCGTTCGAAAACTGGACCCGCCGCTCCGCAGAGCTGCTCGGGACAGTGTCGCTGATTAGTTAGCTACGTCCAGGAAAAGCACCCGTCCCACCTCGTCAAAACACGCCTCGTCGTGCAGGCGTTGCCGGCTCAGACCCCAGCATTGAATCAGACTCCGCTCAGGCAAGGGGATGTTTAAACCAACCTGCACCCGTCACGTCACAAATCTTTACAGATTTGTGACCTGCAGTTCGGACATTTCGAAGACCAAGAGGATGCCTTCGACCCGAGCTCAGGCCTGCTCAGGCCGAGGGTCGCCGTAGGAGCCGGATCTCTATAGCGCCGACGGGTCGTGTCTGCATATTTGGCCTGGCCGCCGCCGGGTCAAATATGAATATGCAGACACGACCCTGCCCCTTTGGCGTAATTGATTGTCCTTGATTTCAAGATTGTTTGAAACCAGGACATGCCAATCTCTGTATTCATCAGTGAAAGCTACAAGGTTCGGCTTGCGAAACGAAACTGTTTCGATCAGGCCGGAGCAAAAACTATGAATACTCTCGATGTCTATATTTCTGAATCGCCCTCGCTGGTTTGCGAAAGATCGGCGGAGCACCGCCGTCTTGCGCCGAGACCTGAGGCGATCATCCAACAGACCACCGATACGCGGTCGGAAACACGGCTGTGGCGACTTTGCAGGGATGCCGTATCCCCGGGATTCAGCAGGATCGAATTGGGAATCTTCCTGTTTCTTGGAGCGCTAGCAAGTTGCGCGATCACAGGTTGTTTCTTTGACCTGGTCCATTTCGTGGGAAGCAATGTGCTTGATCACACGATTCAATCGATGATAACAAGATGACGCAACCGGGAACCAGTCGGAGCGAGCTGCCACAAAGGATCGCGGCGCCACGATCGGTATTTCATAAACACCGCTGGCGCCGCTCGCATCGTCGATGGCAACATCCCTCTGCCGTTGCCACCGCCACGAAACTCATTTCGGCATTCCGTAGAGCTTGCAGAGCTTCAGATTCACCTCCAGAACGTTAACTAGCTTTTCGCCGGCCAGGCCCGCGAATGGCGCGGTGGCGTTCTTTTGCAGAACCTGATCGATCTCCGTGTGGATCGTCGCCTCATCCCGCTTGGTGTCGTCAGCCCACTTGGCAGCCACTCGATCGAGCTGGAACTCAGCATTTGCCAATGTGATGTGCGGATCGAGACCTGACCCGGACGACGTTACTAGATCGCCGGGTACATCCTGAAGATCGGCATCCGCATGATCCTGGCGCCACATATCGAAAAAGTTCGCCTGGATATCCGATCCCTCTTTGACCGGTTGAATGGAGGTTTGCGCCTTTCCGTCCGGTCCGGTTTGCGTAACTGCGGATGGAAACATGCCGGGATGATCAGTCGAGAAATTCTCGAAGAATAGTACCGCCAGATCGGCCGCCTTTGGTTGAGGCGTCGCCGGATTATCCTTGATCCATTTCGTGACGACGTCTCCATGCGCCTTGGTCCAGGTATCGACATATTGCCCGTGCGTCGGGTCCGCGTTCACCCAGGCTTGAGCGACCGCGTTGTGCAGGTCAGCCCACTGCGCCACGATATGCGGAGCACCCTGATATTTGTCCTGTTGAAACCAGGCTTCAATGTCAGGTGCCACCAACTGTCCGGCCTTCGGCCCGCTTTTATACTTTACGATCGGTCCGAGCGTCGTTGCCACGCGATTGCGCAGCAGATAGTTCGAAGCCGCATAGGTTGAAGAGGCCGAAGCGGAAGCGTCGTATGACGCAGCTGAGGGCCGCGGTTGAAAGTATTCGTCCTTTGTGAACGGTTGGGCAATCAGTTTTGACCCAACGATCGAACCGTCCGGACCGGTTAATAAACTGCCGTTTGCTTGAAACGGGAAAAACGCTTTGCCGATTGCCCAGACCGCCAGCGGATAAACGCCGCAGCAAATAATCACGGTCAGGCCCAATAATAATAGACTCCTTAATAAATATCGGAACATATGAATTGCCTCAGAGATTTGTTAGTTAACTAAGCAACCAGATGGAACGCGACCATGAAAATGTCGATCACCTTAATACCTATGAACGGAATGATCACGCCGCCAACACCCCAGATTAACAGATTTTTCCTCAACAGAGCATCCGCACCCAACGGTTTGTAGCTGACGCCTCGAAGGGCAATCGGGATAAGGAACGGAATGATCAGTGCGTTGAAGATGACAGCCGACAGGATCGCGGATGTCGGTGAATGCAAATTCATGACGTCGATCCGCTTGAGCCATGGCAGTGTTCCGGCGAACAGCGCCGGGATAATCGCAAAGTACTTAGCCACGTCATTCGCAACCGAGAACGTGGTGAGAGCACCTCGTGTCATTAACAGTTGCTTTCCAATTTCGACTACCTCGATGAGTTTGGTGGGGTCGCTGTCCAGATCCACCATGTTGGCCGCTTCCTTGGCCGCCTGCGTTCCTGCATTCATCGCGAGTGCAACATCGGCTTGCGCCAAGGCCGGAGCGTCATTGGTGCCGTCCCCCATCATGGCAACGAGTTTACCCTCCGCCTGTTCTTTCCGGATGTAGGCGAGTTTGTCCTCCGGCTTTGCCTCAGCCAGGAAGTCATCCACACCGGCTTTCTTGGCGATAGTGGCGGCCGTCAGCGGATTATCACCAGTGATCATCACCGTTCGCAGACCCATTCTTCGAAGCCGCTCAAAGCGCTCGCTCATCGCCGGTTTCAGGACGTCTTCCAGAACGACGACGCCTACGATTCGAGCGTTTTCAGCCACCAGCAACGGCGTTGCGCCATTCGAAGCAATACGCTCAATCAACGGGAAAAGCTCTGCCGGCGCGCGCCCGTCATGATCCTGGACCAGCTTGATAATTGCGTCCGAAGCGCCTTTCCGTATTTCGCGGCCATCGGCAAGGTTGATGCCGCTCATCCGCGTCTGGGCCGTGAACGGCACAAACTCGGAACCATCTGCGAGGTTCCGCAGAGCATCGCCTGCGGGCACCAACTCCTGCGCCTTCGCTCTAATACTCTTGCCTTCGGGCGTCTCATCGGCAGCAGATGCCAGCGCCGCCAGGCGAGCGACATCCGAAGCGGAATAGCGCCCAACCGGCAGGAACTCGGTTGCATGCCGATTGCCCATTGTGATCGTTCCGGTTTTGTCCAGCAGCACGACGTCAATGTCTCCAGCGGTCTCAACAGCCTTCCCGCTTTTCGCAAGAATGTTGGCCTGGAGAGCCCGATCCATGCCCGCGATTCCAATGGCTGCAAGCAACGCTCCGATCGTGGTCGGGATGAGGCAGACAAGCAGCGCGATCAGAGTCGGAACGTCAGTTCCAAGACTGTGGAGCGGCTCCGTGACGCCGAGATAGCCCATCATATACTGCTCGGCGTTCAGTGCCATCGGCCAGAGCGGAATCACGACGATCAGGAAGATCAACGAGAACGCACTCAGGACAAGAGTCAGCGCAATTTCATTCGGAGTCCGCTGACGAATGGCGCCTTCAACAAGCCCAATCATCCGATCCAGGAAGGTTTCGCCGGCACCGGCTGTGATCCGAACGACGATCCGATCCGATACCACCAATGTGCCTCCGGTCACTCCCGATCGGTCTCCGCCGGATTCGCGAATGACAGGCGCAGATTCACCGGTAATCGCTGACTCGTCGATGGAGGCGATACCTTCGACAATCTCGCCGTCACTCGGAATAATCTGGCCCGCTTGGACGACGACTTTATCACCGCTTTTCAACAACGTGGATGCGATTTCCTCCACGTCGTCTCCGCTCGTCAGGCGATACGCGGTCGTGTCACGACGGGTCTTTTTCAGTGAATCGGCTTGCGCTTTACCGCGCGCCTCGGCAAGGCCGGTCGCGAAGTTAGCGAACAGCACCGTTAAAAAGAGCCACGCATCAAGCGCAACAAAGTACCCGACCGACACCTGGCTCTCCGATTTACCTAATAACGCCTGGATTAGATAAGCCAGGGTCAGAAAGGCGCCGACTTCCACCACGAACATGACCGGATTTTTCCATTGAATGTCCGGGCGCAACATGACAAAAGCCTGCTTCAATGCCGGTCCGATAGTTCCGGGCGTCAACAGCTTCGTTGAATGCGAACGACCCGGCGGTTTCGCGATCTCACGCGCGAGTCGATTTGGGTTCAATACTGTAGCCATCTCAAGTTTCTCGTTTGATAGTTCTTTTTAACTGATTAGCCGCCGAACGGAATCGGGCCGAAATGCTCCGCAAATGGACCGAGCGCCGCGACGGGCAAAAAGAGCAGGGCCCCAATGATTAGGATTGTGCCGCAGAGCAGCATTCCGAAAGTCGAAGTGTCGTCCCGCAATGTACCCAGACTGAACGGAGCGGATTTCTTGGCCCCAAGGCTTGCAGCCATCGCGATCGGCGCGATGATCGGCAGGAAACGGCTGATGAGAATGACCAACGCCGTCGCGATGTCCCACTGCACAGCCGTCGGAGACGGACTCGTGTTGTTGTTCAAGCCGTACGTG
>CAZMNG010000154.1:0-7674 GCA_964567505.1 uncultured Chthoniobacterales bacterium | reverse complement strand
CGCGAACTGCTGGAAGCGGCGCGTCGTGAGGCAATGCTGCGTGGCGATCCGCCAAAGATCTTTGTCGCCGGTCTGCTGAGCAGCGTAGAAGATTATTCCGACGTTCATCATGATGTCGATGAACAGGCTGTCGGCCGCCACAAAGGAACGGAGATATTGTGCTGCGGGTTGAAAGCGCAATGCCAGCGTTCTGCCAGCTTCAATCAGCACTTTATTCTTAGCAGGATCGCCTGTTAAATCGTACCAGGCCTTCCAGGTCGGCAGAAAAAGGAATCCCAGATCGTGGACGTTTCGATCCGTCTTACGGCGCTCAATGAGGAGGGAGTAGTGCTCGGCCCGTTCCCGCCACGATTTGTCTCCGGTGCGTTTCGCCAGGATCCAGAGCAGTCCACCGAGAAATCCTTCACACCAGTTGGTCCAGGATTCGGATTCATGTTTCCATTTTCCTTCCCGTGTGAATAACGGAAAATAGTCCGGGTGATTTGTGATCAGCCGCCGAAGCTGAACATCGGCAAACGCCAGGGCATCGTCCGCGCGCCGTTTGAATAAGGGGTCGGGATTCATTCCGCGCTCATTTTTTTCCGGCCCACCAC
The DNA here is from genome assembly GCA_964567505.1 of uncultured Chthoniobacterales bacterium. Classification (GTDB taxonomy): domain Bacteria; phylum Verrucomicrobiota; class Verrucomicrobiia; order Chthoniobacterales; family JAFAMB01; genus JAFAMB01. The sequence goes on along the minus strand of CAZMNG010000154.1, from coordinate 7,081 downwards.
GAGGTCCTGGGACCGACATGAACCTGGATTGTTTTCAGTTCAGTAAACTCTTCAATCGCGAACCGGCCGAGTTCGCGTCCGAGGCCGCTTTCTTTGTAACCTCCGAACGGGAGTTCGGCGTAACCGTCCATAAACGTGTTCACCCAGACTGTCCCGGCCCGCACGCTGCGGCCGACGGACACCGCGGTATCCAGGTCCCGAGTCCAAATGCCGCATGAGAGCCCGTAGTTTGTGCTGTTGGCGATCTCGACCGCTTCCTCCTTGGTATCGAATGTCAGGATGGAAAGCACCGGTCCGAAGATTTCTTCGCGTGCGATTGCCATGTCGGCGCGCACTTCGTCGAATACAGTTGTTTCAATAAACCGGCCGTTCAGGATATTGAGCGGTTCGCCGCCGAGTCGAAGACGTGCGCCGGCGCGCCGGCCCTGGTCGATGTAACCCATGATCTTGTTGAACTGCTGTTCGTTCACAATCGCACCGACTTTTGTCTTCTCATCGAGTGGATCGCCGACCGGTACCGCACGTGCCAGCTCCACAACTTTCTGGACGAACTCCTGTGCGATTGATCGCTCTATCAGAAGGCGGCTGCCGCTGTTGCAACATTCCCCCATATTAAAGCAGATGCCGAAAACCGCGGCATCGAGTGCCGCATCGAGATCGGCGTCTGCGAAAATGATCTGCGGATTTTTGCCTCCGAGTTCGAGTTCGACTTTTTTCAGGTTATTGCGCGCAGCGTTGACGACTGCCTTGCCGATATTGGTCGACCCGGTAAACGACATCATGTCGACGTCAGGATGGAGGCTCAACCGGCTTCCGACCGGGTCGCCGTACCCGCTGAGAATGTTGACGACACCGTCGGGAAGACCGGCCTCGGCCAGAATCCTGCCGAGGCACAGGGTTGTGCCGGAGGTCAGCTCGCTCGGTTTGATCACGCAGGTGCACCCGGCAGCGAGCGCGAACGGGAGTTTCTGACTTATGATCAACAGCGGAAAATTCCATGGTGTGATCATCCCGACCACGCCAACCGGTTCACGAATCACCAAACCGAGCATCGACGGGCCGAGCGCATTGTAACTGTCGCCGTGAATATGCCGGCAGAGTGCGGCGGAATAATCCCAGAGCCCAGCTGCCCAGTCGACTTCGTCACGCGCCTGCGAAATCGGTTTACCGCTTTCGAGCGTCTCGATCAATGCGAGTTCATCCTTTTGCTGACGGATGAGTTCCGACGCTTTTAACAGCGCCTTCATGCGATCGGCACCGGAAGAGTCCCGCCACGGGCCGCGGTCGAACGCCTGGCGAGCGGCCTGCACGGCCGCATCGACGTCGGCAACACCGGCCTCCGCATACTCACCGACAAGGTTGTCATGCGCGGGACTCCTGCGCGCGAATCGTTTTCCGGATTGGGCAGGGAGCTCTTTGCCGTCAATCCACAAATTGTACTGAAACGGTGTATTGGGAATCATGATCTAGCTACTGTCCTTTGAATTGCGGGGGGCGTTTCTCGCGAAAGGATGCGAGCCCTTCTTTGGCATCTTCCGTAAAAGCGTTTGTGGCAGACGCGAGTGATTCGAATATTGCCATGCCGGGTTCGGCGATCAATTGTTTGGCCGTCTGAACGGCGATTGGCGCATTGGCGCAAATAGATTCCGCGATTCGCGTGACCCGATCCCGGAGCGCTCCAGACGGCACTACTTCGTTAACCAAACCCCAGTGCTCCGCGGTCTCTGCAGCGATCTGATCTCCAGTAAAAATCATCCGTTTTGCGCGTGAGCTTCCGATCAGCTTGGGCAAACGGCTGGTGCCGCCCCAGCCGGGAATTGTGCCGAGCTTGACTTCAGGCATCGCGAACCGCGCGGAATCGGAGGCGATTCTCAAATCGCAGGCGAGGGCGATTTCAAGTCCGCCGCCCAGAGCAAACCCCTGAATTGCGCAGATCACCGGCTGGCGCGCGCGTTCGATTCGATCAAAGATTCGATGGCCCCGGCGGACCCATTCCGCCCACATCTCGAGCGGCGAAAGCGCTGTCCATGCCAGGATGTCCGCACCGACGCAAAACGCCTTTTGGCCGGTGGACTCCAGGATAATCACTCGGACCTCGGAGGCGTTCTCTGCCTGGTCAATGGAATGCTCGATCGCGGATAACATTTCCGGATCCAGCGCATTCAACTTTTCGGGTCGATCCAGAATAATCCGTGCGATCGCGCCCTGGACGTCGAATATGACTTTAGTGGTTGCACTCATTGCTTTTCTCCTTTGGAGAGCCGCGCGGCTAATCTTTCGGCGGCCCGGTAAACCAGGGCGAGCAGGCTCAATGTCGGGTTGATCCCCGGGCAGGTGGGAAACGCGGCCCCGCTGAAGACGAACAAGCCCGGCGTGTCGTGCACCTCCAGTTCCGGGTCCACCACGCTGGTCTCGGGGTTTGTTCCCATGCGAGCTCCGCCGAAATCGTGACTGCTGCCAACGCCGGTAAATCGATCGCCGCGCCACGTTTTGGTGGCACCCATGGCTCGAAGTATTTCTTCCGCCTTTGTCTCCATCCAATCGGCTAGCCGGTGTTCATTCTCCCGGAGGTCGTACGTGATTCGGAGAACCGGATCTCCGATTCCGCTCCTGTCTCGGAAATCGGGGTCAAGGTCCACAAAGTTACTGGAATAGGAGAGAGTATCGGGTTGGATCCGGACGACACCAAAATGCTGCCACTGGCGAAGGTGATCCCTGTACGGTTTGCCCCAGCGCGGCACATCGGCCGGAAGCGCCTCCCGGCTGATCTGGATCGGCAGGAACTGTTGTTCGGCGCCCAGAGTGGCGCCGCCAATGAACCCGTAGCGGAGCGAGTCAAACTCGTTTGAGAAAAAGTCGTCCAGTACGATTCCCTGTGCAGCGGGCCCCGTGTGCCGGTTGAAGATGACATTGGGGAAAAAGCCATCCACGTGAGCAAACATTTTGGTCATAAAATATTTGCCGAGCTGGCCGCGGTTGTTCCCGAGGCCAGCCGGATGTTTTGAATCGCCCGATAAGAACAGGAGTCGCAGGTTTTCGAACGTGTAGGCGGACAATATGACAGTGCGCGCTTTCTGAAACCGGCGCCTGCCGTGCGGATCGATGTATTCGGCGCCTTTGACGCGACCATCCGAATCGGTCTGAATCCTGATCACCCGGCAGTGGGTTCTGAGGTCCAGGTTGCCAGTGGCAAGCGCTTCCGGAATTGAGGTGAGCGACGGGTCCCACTTATCACCCGTGTAAGAGCCGAACCCGTTGCTCCAGGCGCAATAGGTCGTTGCGGGACGGTCACGATAGGGAACAGTGTTGACTCCCACGGCGACCGGGTGAGGGTGCAGCCCCATTTTTTCCGTTGTTTGTCTGTACAATTCGCCCAGCCGGAACGGGCGCATCGGGGGCATTGGCAACGGCTTGCTGCGCCGGATTAACGGGTTCGACTCATCGCCGGCGACTCCGATTTCGTGCTCGAGCAGCGTGTAGTATGGCTCGAGCTGTTCGTAGGTTACCGGCCAATCAGCCAGGGTGCATCCCGCCGGCAGCGAAGCGAGTCCCCATCGGTCTTTGACATAACTCCGCATCTGCAAATGATGCGGATGAAAGCGGCGCAGCCAGCCGCCGTAGTGGATGATCGAACCGCCCACACTGTTCATCATGCGTCCCAGCGAAAAAGTCGCCTCCTGCGTCGGTTCCCCCTCGTTCCGCCGCCAGCGCGGGATTTCGCTCAGGAATTTCGCCCCCATCGTCGCACGACAGTAGTAGGTCGCGCCGAGTTCATCCGGAAGATAGTCGGCCTGCGTGCGGTACGGGCCGGGCTCCAGTGCGACAACCTTCAGTCCGGATTTTGCGAAGACTGGTGCGACCACCGAACCGGCAGTCCCGGCACCAACGATGAGAATATCAGCCTCTGGAGCCGGATCGTTGTCACCGCTGTGAGGATCCAATACCCGTCTGTTGAAAAGGGGCTCTTTGCGGGGAAGCTGCAGGTCGGCAAGCGATTGAATTGTGCCTCCTTTGTCCGCCGGTTTTTCCGACAGATTTTCTTCTGCATTGTTCTCCAGCCAGACCCCGGGGTGCCCCAAGACTCTCCAGCCCGATTTGTTGCGATTTCCACCATAGATCGGGTCTGCAAAAAGGCCCTCCTGCAGGTGCGACCTGGCCAGTTTGAAAAACGACTTCGCGCGGACCGCCCGAAATTGATCTGCCTCCCCGGTTTCAATAAGCGCAATGAGGTGACATTGCTCTTCCGGTTTCAGGCGCAAAAAGGCGAACCCGTAGTGCGAGAATGCCTCGCGATCAAGGGCGATCAAACCTAGCCGGTAGGTTTCAAGATGGTGCGCGTAAGGGCCGCTCAGCGCGCGATCGAGGAACGTTATAACGCCGATCGAGGTTGCGCCTGGGCCATTTTCATCGGCCGGAAAAAGGTGCTCGAAAAACACCTCCAGGATCCCGGCTTCGATCTCGTTCAATGCCGTCAGTGCGCGACGCGGAGATGAATACTCAATTGCCATGGGGAGCGGTTGATGGGTTGTTTTGTGATTGCGTGCGCTTGTCTTGGCCGTTGGTCGTTTTGGAGCCCGAACACAAGATATGGTCGGCAACCCGAAGTGCCTGCGCAGCGATTGTCAACGCCGGATTGACTGCCGACGAACAGGGAAAAAAAGAACTGTCGACAACAAAGAGGTTTGGTAAATCGTGGCTGCGTGAGAATGGATCAAGCACCGACGTCGCCGGGTCGATCCCGAACCGCAATGTCCCGCACTGGTGGGAGTTTGTCTCAATTCCCATCCGTTGAATGAGGACGATCGGAAATCCGGCCTGTTGCAGCATTCGCTTCGCTGCCTGAATCAGCCGGTTGTGCGCGCGCAGATTATTCGGCCGGTACCGAACCTGAATGCTTCCGCCTGAACCGAGCGTTACCCGGTTTTCCGGATCAGGCAAGTCTTCCGACATCACCCACCAATCCACGCTGCGCCGGGCTGCTTCACGCAAGATCGATCTCGGCACTCGAGGCTGATTGGCTGTCAGCATGCCGGCTTGTAATTTGCCCAGGAGCTGCAGATTCCCAAGGGGAAACCGATGACCGTTCTGGCCTTTGAAATAGAAGTCGTTAATCGCCATCGTCTTTTGGAAGACGGTCGGGTTAACGCGGAACGGATTGATTGCCATTAACGCCGAATTGGTGTGCGCCATGTAATTTCGGCCGACCAATCCGGAGGAATTCGCGAGCCCGTTCGGGTGAGCCGATGACGCTGAGCGAAGGAGCAGTGCGGATGAATTTACCGCGCCACAGGCCACGACAAATGTTTCGGCCCTGATGCGCTCTGTTTGAGCGTCGCGTTCCAATTCGACTTCGGTAATTTTTTTCCCATCCGAAATAAGTCTGCGAACAAGCGCGCGCGTCATCAGATCGATGTCACCTGATTCGAGTGCGGGCCGGACGCACGAAACATCCGCTTCCGATTTGGCGAGCACCTTGCATGGGAACCCGTCGCAGGTTTTGCAGCGGATACAGCGGCCGCCCGGTCGGAGGTCGACTCCGAGCGGAATGAAATAGGGGTGGAGACCCTGTTGCTCCAGGCGGCGTTTCAGCTTTTCAACGTAGACTTCGTGGGGAACTGCCGGAAAGGGAAAGGGAGCCGAGCGTGGCGGTTCGGTTGGATCATCGCCCGGTTCGCCGTGAACCGAGAGCATCTTTTCGGCCCGGCAATAGTAGGGCTCAAATTCTTCATACGAAACCGGCCAGGCTGGGGAGACTCCTTCTTCGTGTTCGACTTCAGAGAAATCTTCTTTTCGCAATCGCTGAAGCGCGGCTCCGTAAACCTTCGTATTACCCCCGACAAAATAGTGGACACCTGGTGAGAAGGGTTGGCCGTTTTCGTCGAACCATTGTTCGTGTGGTTTGTATCGCGTCTGAGCGAACACCGCTTCCGGGCTCCAGTTTTCCGACTCCGAAGGCAGATAGTCGCCTCGTTCGAGCAAAAGGATTTTACGGCCGGAATTTCGCATGCCGTAAACAAAGGCGCCGCCGCCCATGCCGGTTCCAATGACAACGAGATCGTAAGTATTCATCGGTGCACTGGCCCGAGAGGCTCACAAGCAAAAGCATGCGTGAGACTTTTGCGTGCTGGCCTTTTTTTAGATCGATCCAAGATCCGGCCCATATTGATGTTCGACGGTGCTTGATTGTTCCGGGTTTGTTCGCGCACAGCAGCCTTTGAATCACGATCGGAGTGACACGCTCACAGGCGCGCGGTGCGACGCGGTCCTCGGACGGCGCGCTTGCAAATCGAGTCCAAACGGTTCCGGCTGGAAAATTCGTTTGTCCATTTCCTTCAGGGACTCGCTTACGCGCAAAGGAATATCTGCCTGCGCGAGCACGTCCCGCGTCAGGTCGATGCCGGGCGCAATTTCAATGACTGTCAACCCTTCCGGTTCAAGGCTCAATACGCAGCGTTCCGTAATATAGAGCGCTCGCTGTTTTTGATCGCGGGCGCGGCGTCCGCTGAAAGTGACATGCTCCACTTCCGGTATGAATTTTTTGTTCTTCCCTTCCTTGGCGATCCGGAGCTGGTTGTTTTCGATGCGCAGGTCGAGGCCGCCTGCCGTGAAGTAGCCGCAGAATAAGATCTCCGGCGCAGCGGCAGTAATATCGACAAATCCGCCGCACCCGGCGGTGACATGCGGTCGCAAAGCCAGTCTCGAAACGTTCACATTCCCGTGCTGGTCGACTTGAAGAAACGAAAGACAGCTGCTGTTGAAACCGGCTCCCTGGAAAAACGTAAACTGGTCCGGAGAGGCCAGGATTGCATCAGCATTGGACGCGCAACCGAAGGCGAACCCGAGCAATGGCATGCCGCCGACGGCTCCCTGTTCGATCACCCAGGTGACTTCTCCATGGAGATTTTCTTCCAGCAGAATCCGAGGAACGAGCGCGCAAATGCCGAACCCGAGATTGACGACGTCCTCGTGACAGAGCTCGAGCGCAGCCCGGCGCGCGATGATTTTGTCAGTTCCCCAATCGATCGGCTTAAAATCCCAGAGCGGCCGGAAGACTTCGCCGCTGATCGCCGGGTTGTACGGG
>CAZMNG010000153.1:0-7711 GCA_964567505.1 uncultured Chthoniobacterales bacterium | reverse complement strand
CCCAGGCCCTGGTTCGCCAGTTGGTCTTTATGGTATTCGCCCGAAGGCGCATAGATGCCGCCGAAAAAATCCACATGCAAGTCGTTGCTTAACGCGCTCCAACTCAGCGCGACGGTCCAGAACTCAACGTCGCCGAGACCGCTAACGGATTCGCTCCGGCTCGCCGTGTGGCTGGCAGACAGGGTGACCCGCGCCGTGACGTCCGTCCACACGATCGGGAGCGCAGCACCCGGTGCATAGTTCGCGCCAAGGATTTTGAGCGGCGTAACCCAGAATGCGCCCAACGAATCAGCGTAGGATGAGGCGTCCACGTTTAAGTCGATCTCACCCGCGATGGGGAACTGGTGGTTAGCTCCCGCGCTGCCATTGTAATACGTAAAATAGTTGAATAGGCCCAAGTCTGGCTGGGCCGGCAGCACGTCAACGAAGGATGCAAACGAGCCGGGTGCGTAGTGGCCGGCGCCGCCCTCCTCGGCTCGCGCAGCGCTGACGCTGGCCAACACGATGAAGGCCGCGACGTAATGACACATCGATCTCATAAATTCTTCTCCTCGACACGCAGTTACTCTTTCAAGTAATCGAGAAAATTGGCTTGCCGCTATTGGACCAAAGTGTAATAGCGGACGAGAATTGGTTCCGACCTCGCCAACATCACATTCAGCTTTTCAAGGCCAGAGCTTGACCCACGGCAGCAAGAAAAAGGTCTTCGTCAAAGGGCTTAACGAAATAGGCGATCGCTCCGGCTTCTATCGCCGCGTTTCGCACCGAATCGTGGTCGTTCGCCGTGCCGATAATGACGCGCGTTTTGGGTGAAACGGCGTGAAGCAGCTTCTGGACTTCGAGGCCGCTCATACCTGGCATCCAGACATCGATGATCGCGAGAGCCACAGAATTGGCCGTAAAGTACGAAAGAAAATCGAGCGGCTCACGAAACAATTGCGCCTGCAGCCCAGCAGATGAGAGCAAACGATCGAGAGCTTTCAGCATTGACGGGTCGTCGTCAAGGATGCAGATCCCGCCGGTGATGCGAGGCGAAACACCAGATGTGTTAACGTCCATGTTCTTGGGGTGAATAGACAAACCGAGCGCCGATTTCAATCAGGAATTCTCCCGCCGCGAGAAGGCCGGTCATCAACGCTAGATAGAGCGTCCCTTCGACTAACAGCGTTGGATCCATTTTCTTTCGACGTTCCAGATTGGATAGCGGAAAAGATTGCCCGATCATCGCCTCGTCAAACTAGCCCTTAGGATCGCGCATTGATATTACACGTTAGTAGCATCTTTAACGTTTGTCGCTCAGAACGCCTCTCATTTCTGAGCGACAAAGGCTCTAGAGCCTAACAGAATAGTTTGGCTACGCCTAGGCCGTTCTGCTGCTTTTCGTCTATAAAGGCCTTGTTTGTCTGGAACCACTTGCAAACAACAGGCCTTTATAGACGCGAAACGTCTGGTCGACAGCCATCCAGTTTTACAGGCTGGATGTCGGCGCGATCCCTGCCCTTTGCGCGAGGACCACAAGCTCAGCCACAGATGCCACGCCCATCTTTTGCATAACACGGCCACGATGGACTTTGATCGTCCCCTCTGTTGTACCGAATTGCGCCGCAATTTGTTTGTTGAGCATGCCAGCGATTACGCTCTTGAGCACGTCAAACTCGCGTGGCGTGAGTGTAGCAACTCGATCGCGCACCTCCTTGCGTTGTAAGCGCTGGAGCCACTGCTCGGATGACCGTTCGAGCGCTCGCTCGACGGCGCGCAGGAGATCTTCTTCTTCGAAAGGCTTCGGCAAATAATCGACTGCGCCAGCCTTCATCGCCTGCACACAAGTCGGGACACTGGCACCGCCAGTAATGAAGATGACCCACTCCGTGCGCCCCATTTTTGCCAGCGCCTCCTGAAGTTCGAGACCATTTAGTTCTGGCATGTTCAAATCGAGAACGACGCACGTGGGACCGTTATGGGCAGCGCGCCCAAGAAATTCGCGCGCGCTCGTGAACATCTCGACAGCGTAATCCTCCGATTCCAGGAGCCTTCCGATAGCCTTCAGCATCGATGGGTCGTCATCAACAACGTAAACAAGCCTGTCAGCTAACGTCATACGCGGGTTTCCTTTGATGTCGGGAGTCGTAACCAGAACCGGGCCCCGCCGCCCTCAGCATTCTCGGCGAGAAGCGTCCCGGCGTGCGCGTTCGCGATCGACCGCGCGATGAACAACCCGATACCCATCCCTTCTCGCTTGGTCGAAAAGAATCGATCGAAGACCCGCTCCGGTAGGTCTCCCGGCAACCCGATGCCAAAATCGCGCACACTCGCTCGAACCGCGCTATCGCCGTCGCGCTCGGTGCCAATAATCACGCGGCGTCGGTCGGTCGGCAGCTCGTCCGAGGCTTCAAAGGCGTTGAGGATCAGGTTGAGAAACACCTCCTGAATCTGCACCAAATTGGCATCGACTTTTGGGAGTGCCGGATGAAGCTCAGTCACCACCGTGCAATGGTGTGCGAGCGCTTCAGAGCGGGTCAGTCTAAGCGATTCAGCAATCACATCGTTCAGGTTCAGAAGCTGCCGCGCGCCAGTTTCTTTACGCCCCATTCCTTTCATCGTACGGATTACCTCAGCCGCTCGCCTGCCGTCTGCGGCGATATCCTGAAGGACTTCCTGCAATTTCTCTCCGCTGAGGTTATCGCGTTCCAGGAAACGGAGGGCAGCCCCGGCATTGGTCACAATTGCGCCGAGCGGTTGATTCAACTCGTGCGCCAGCGACCCCGCCATTTCTCCCATGATCGCGACACGACTAAGGTACGCGAGTTCCTTAAGGTGCTGCGTCGCCTCCGCTTCCGCCTGCTTTCGAGCCGAGATATCCACGACAACGCTCAACACCAAAGTGCCCTCCGGGCTCTGAATGGGGCTGATCCCAATCTCGACAGGGATCTCGGTCCCGTCCTTCCGGCGAGCAAACAACTCCCGACCCGCACCCATCGCCCGCGCCGCAGGCGCGGCATGAAAACCGGCTCGATGATCTGGGTGCACACCTCGCAAGTTTTCAGGCACCAGGAGTTCGACGGCTTGCCCGACAAGGTCCTCGCGTCCGTAACCGAACAGTTCTTCGGCACTAGCGTTTACTAGTACAATCCGACCCTGCTCATCGACCAGGATGATTCCGTTGGGCGAAGCTTCTACCACGAGCCGGAACCGTTCCTGCGCCTGATTTTGCGCGGTGACATCCATCGAGACGCCAAAGAGCCGGTTGCCCTTCCCATCGCTGTCGTTGATACATTTGCCTCTGGCGGCGATCCAACGCAGCGTCCCATCAGGCAGGAGCGCACGATATTCCATAGCGTACTCATCTTTTGTCTGAATCGCGCGCTTCAGTGCGGCATCGCGCATTGGACGGTCCTCGGGATGTACACGCGACAGCAGCGTCGCGTAATCCAGGCGGGTCTCCGGTGCGAAGCCAAACAACGCGCGTCCCTTATCGGTCATCCAGATCTCATCTTTAGACACCTCCCACACCCAGAGACCCAGGTTGGCGGCGCTAGTCGCCAGGGCCATCCGTTGCTGGCTATCGCGTAGATCACTTGACAGCCGTTCGGCGCGCAAGACGTTCTGGCTCAGTTCGTAGCTCATCGCCGCCACCGTCACCATAAAGAACGGGCTCGCCGTGATTGGCACATGAATGATTCCCCAGATCGATAGGATCGCCTCCATCGCTGCCGCTATGACAAAGAAAGCGATGCTGCCGCCGACCATCGCTGCCCGACGCCGGTCACCCCTCTTCCAGACCGTGATCGCAGCGTCCAGGACAAAGATCATCAGCAATAGCAGGCTCAAGTGGCCGAGCAGCATCCAAGGGTTCCGAACGCCATCAGCGATAGCAACCGTTTCACCGAGGAAAGGGACCTGCTGAAGGCCGCTGAGCTCCCGATAGTTGAGGTTCGGACTAAAAATAAAATCGAGGATCAACGAGAACGTCCGTACGCCACAGACCGTCCAGGCCAGCCACGCCCGTCCGGCCTGCAAGTAAAACCGCACGAATCCAACGAGCGACACGATTAAAACCCAGACTGGTACATGGGTCCATCTCAGGGCCGTGCCGAACTCAACAGGACTCTCCGCCCGCATCATCCACAACTCGCATCCCGCGAAGCCCGCTGTCCCGAATGCCGTGAAGGCAAACAGCAGATTGGCGTACGCTTCACGTCCGCGCAACCAGACCAACACATGCACCAGCGCCAGCGTGAGGCAGGCAGATGCGATCATCGCCCAAATGACGGTGACCCAGCTCATGATATCTCGGGGCTTCAGTACGGGGAGCTTGTCCGGGCCACCCGCAGCGGAACTAGCGTATCAATTTTGATTGGGCGCTGCAACGGGCCTGTGCGCGAAAGTGTGCTTAGCCCGGAAGGGAAGGTCCTGTTAAAGGGTGCTTATCCTGGCCACTGAAAAAAGCGTCAGGTGAGTAGAGCTATTACACCAAAGTCTAATAGCCGGCGCCAGAGGCGGTGACCTAGGATCCCAATCAGAATGGCTGACACTTCCAACGGATTCCGAAACTGGAAACCAATTCGTTGCTCTGTGATCCCAGCGGAGCTTCGCTTCAAGTCCAGTATCTTTTCCCCCAATCAGGAGTCGGCACAGAATCGTTTCCTGAGCCAAGGTGAGCGAAACAACAATATTCACTCCCGTTAGTGCAGATCCAAAACAAGGCGCAAAACCAAATTCCCAGCAGTTATGACCAGTGACAACAAAGAACCAAACACCATGCTACGACGTGACGCGCTTAAAATCATCGGCACGGCGGCGGTTGGCATGACGGCAGCGGCCGTGTCCCCGGCGGAAGCAGCCGAATCAAAGCCAGACGCGGAGCAACCCAAGAATCCCTACGGTGGGGGACCAGGCACCGGCCTGCAGTTCCCGCCCTACTACCAGCCAACACGGTCCGTCCGCAGCCGGATGAACTACTTCCCCGGCAGTGAGACCCTCGGACCGGACGAGATGCGCATCTCGTTCGTCGGCAGTTGTCCCGTCCCGGTCCGGCGCGACCAAGCCGGCACGGCGATCATGGTTGAACTCGGCAACGGCGACCGCTTCTTCTTCGACTTCGGCCCCGGCTGCGTCAAGAACATCCTCGCCATGGGTGTTCCGGTCCCGGACATTAACGACATCTTCATTACCCACCTACACGTGGACCACTACCACGACCTGTCCTATCTTTTGCCATTTTCGGCATGGGGAGGACGGTGGAAAATGCCGCTGCGGGTCACTGGACCTTCCGGTCGCACGCCGGACCTTGGCACCAAGGCGATGGTGGATGGCATGAAGCAGATGCTCAAGTGGCACCTGGAAGCCTTCGACGCTTGCCCGATTGGGGACGGTTACGAAATGGAGGTCAACGAGTTCGACTGGAAGGACGAGAACGGTATCTGTTACAATAAAAACGGTGTCACCATCCGCCACTGGCGGCGCTCGCACGCCAAGGACGGCGCCTCGGCCTACCGTCTGGACTGGAACGGCCTTTCGTTCGTATGGACCGGCGACGGTCGGCCTGACGACCTGACAGCCAAGTATGCCAAAGGCGTGGATGTCTTTGTCACCGAGTTGCAGCCCGATCTGGCGCGCATCAACCAGCTCAAGTATGGGCTGCCCGAAATCCTCTTCAACTACACCGTGGACATCCACCATACGCTGGGTTACGCGACGGGCTACCTCATTAACCAGGTCAACCCGCGTTGCGGCATGGTCACGCACCTCGCTTACGACAACGACACGCTCAACGAGCAAAGCGCCGACGTTCGCGTCCACTGGAAAGGGCTATTCCTGTATGGCGCACCGGACGTGGCGGTCGTAAACGTAACGAAGGACGCGATCTGGCACCGGATGGCCGCCCTGCCGGGGTTCGCGGGCCAGCCGCTGCCGAAACCCACCCTGATGTTCGGCGACCCGCTGCCGATCGCCACGGGCATGGGCGTGGTCCCGCAGCCCAGATTGCCGCGCGAGGAACAGCAGGAGCAAATGACGCGCGATCACGAGATCGATCCACACAAGTATTACCCGCCGGACGTTTACCGCGAGCCCATCACCAAGCTAGCGAACCCGGAGCTAGTCGATCTCCGCGCGCTGGCGAAGGTGATGAATATTGATTTGAGTAAGTTCATCAACAAATAGCGGCATGAAAATCATAGACGACAACGGGAAAGCCGTTCCGATCACGATCCTGACCGGCTTTCTTGGGGCGGGAAAGACGACGCTGCTGAATCGGATCCTAACTGGCAATCACGGCCTGCGCGTGGGAGTTCTCGTGAATGACTTTGGGTCCATTAATATCGACGCTGAACTCGTAGTGGGAGTGGACGGTAACATGATCAGCCTGGCCAACGGCTGCGTGTGCTGTCAGATTCGCGATGACCTCGTCGAGTCGGTCACGGCCTTACTCGCACGCTCAGAGTCCATCGAGTATATCTTGCTCGAAGCCAGTGGGGTCGCCGATCCTGCTGGAATCTTCGTGACTTTCAACGATGCCAATCTCCGGGACCGGATCAGGCTGGACAGCGTCATCTGCGTGATGGACGCAGACCAAGTTTTCGCGTACCCGGAGTATCCCCCACTGTTAGACCTCAAGCTCCGCCAGGTCGGATTTGCGGACATGATAATCTTGAACAAGGTGGGCCTGGCCGGTCCCGAGCAGGTCGACAAGGTGAAGGCTTGGCTCGACACCCATTTCAATCGTCTCCGTATCGTCGAGACCAACTACTGCGAGGTTCCCTATCAGATCCTGTTGGGTGTCGGCCGTTTCGATCCAAGTCGAGCAAACCTCAATTCGCAGACCCTTGAGCACAACTGCACGGTCCCAACCTGTCACCACGACCGTAATGGGCATGACCACTCGAATGTTTTCAACACCTGGATCTACGAGACGGACCAACCGGTGCAGTTGGAAGCTTTAAGGGAAACCATGCGTAAATTGCCGGGGACTGTTTACCGGGCCAAAGGGCTGGTCTATACCACCAACGCTCCACAGCGGCGAGCAGTGCTACAGGTAGTTGGAAGGCGCGTGGACATTTCGTTACAAGACGAATGGGGCCACCGGACGCCGCGGACACAGATCGTCGTCATCGGAGCGGCGGGCGGCGTCGATGCTATGACTCTCGGTCACCAGTTCAACATGATGGTCGGGGCGAGTTAACCTCCGCAGATAAACTCTTCCACCAGTGCCGTTTCTTGCCGACCTGATTTTCGTCCATCCCAATCTTCTCGCAGATCGCGATCAGTTTTGGTAGATGCGGTTAGCTAGACGCTTCCAGAAATCCCGACGAGACGATCTTCGTTTGGCATACATCTCTTTAATCAAGAAAATCACTGCCGTCAGCCAAATCTGCGACAGTCCTGGGCGACACCGTCCTTCAAACTCCAGGCAGAGTTTGAGCAGCGTTTTCGCGGAGCGATTAGAACGGCTGGCCCAAGACGTCTTTTTTGAAGTTCTTAGCCAGCTCAGGGATAGCGTCCGGATTGGTCCTGGCCTTGCCGCGGTTGTGGCCGGGTTCGAGTCCGTGGGTGTTGTTTGCCTGATTTATAAAGGAGCGGTGGGTTTCAACGAATTTTTTGATAGCCGGCCTGAAACAGGCTGTTAAGGAGGCGAGGATGGATTCGTTGATGACCAAGTTCTGGCCAGGGTTATCGGAATTGTCGTTGATTGCGACCAGGTAATCGAGGGCTT
>CAZMNG010000152.1:0-7726 GCA_964567505.1 uncultured Chthoniobacterales bacterium | reverse complement strand
CTCAGTCCCATGGTGGGCGCATTCCTGGGGTTCCGCTGCGCTCCACCCCAGGCTCCAAAGTTCGAGATTTCGATCCGGGATGAGATTTGATCTGTCCCCAGTTTCCCGCACCGATATCTGACCTGTCCCCCGAATGAAAAAGAGGGACAGGTCATGGGACAGGTCAAATAAGCGGGCAAGTGAAGAAGTCAAGGGAATCGAGGTTGGGGTGGGAATCGCAGGCGCAGACGTTTGACTCAGGAGGCAGGAGAAGGATTTTAAAATCCATATTTGACCTGTCCCTTGTTCCCGTTCACTTGAAACAGCGAGGAGGCAGATTTGTTGACTGACCTATTGACTGACCTCTTTTTCTTTTGGCGCGGAGAACTTGGGCATTGATCCATAAGATAAGCTCCGTAGCCTGGAAAGGATTTGGCTGGCACACTGGTGGACAGTGCGACGATTCGTCCGCCATTCGTGACGTGTCGCGCCGCCTGAGCGGGTACAAGGAACGTACCTCGAAGATTCGTCGGGATGACGTTGTCGAAGTGTAGGACGTCATTTGCAACGAGCGAAGATGACGTCTACGTTTTCAACAATATTTCCTAACGTAACTTTGCATCTTTGCATATGGCCGAAGAGAAAGGATGCGCTTAACATCAAGAATACGCTTTAACGGAGATTGATAGCGGGATCTGGGGCTGTCTGTCACTACGGCCGGTGACACAGGATCCAAGGTCTTGCGATCCCAATCAAAAACCTCGGGGTCAATGACCGGCCGGTGCGTCGCCGGTTGGTTTCGCTTTTCGACAAAACAAAACGACCACCGATCCAACCAGGAGAATGCTTCCAACCACGAGGAAGCATTCGTTGAAGGCCATGACAAAAGATGATAGTTGGACAGCACTTTGCAGGGCTTTGTAGGCGCGTTTCATCGCCAGAACCGGATCGCCCCCTTGCTGCTCGAACTGAGCCGCCTTGGTATGAAGAAAGCTCTGAACCAGCAGACTGTAACTCGTCACTCGTTCACCGATCCGAAAATCGTGAAACTGTTCCCGTTGAGTGATCAACGAGCTGAGGAGTGCCGTACCCACGCTTCCACCCAGGTTACGCGCGATGTTAAAAAGCGCGGAACCATCTCCCTGTTGCTCTCGCATGAGGCCGGCGGTCGCGATTGCAGAAAGAGGCACAATCGTAAAAGGCTGCCCTAAAGCTCGAATCACGTTAGCCAGTTGAAATTGCGGTCCGCCAAATAGTGGTGTCATATGAGTGTTCAGAAAGCAGCTCCCACCAAAGATGGCCGCCCCGATGAAAACCATTAACCGCAGGTCGACCGTCTTCATCAGGCGCGGCACGAAAGGAAAAATTAGCAATTGAGGTAACCCGATCAAAACCATGTACTCGCCAGTTTGGCGGGCACTGTATTCCTGAACTTGTTCGAGGTACTGGGGAAGCAGAAAAACTGAACCGTAAAGGCCTGCTCCCATCACAAAATTGACGACGCATGACAACACCAGATTTCTTTTGAGGAGCAAGCGCAGATTGACCACGGGATGTTTGCCTACCCATTCGATGATCAGGAAGAGCGGGATGAAAACTGCGCCCAATTCGAAGCAATGTTGGATGAAAGTACTGGTGAACCAGTCCTGGTTTTGTCCCTCCTCCAAAAAAGCGATCAAGGAACCGAGCCCAATGGCCATGCAAGGGATTCCGATCCAATCGCCCTGCTGCAGCAGTTTAAGATTGGGCGGTTGGGAGTCAATCGCATAGAAGATTGCCGCCAGCATAACGGCCCCTGGAAGGAAGTTAATGTAGAACACCATCTGCCATCCGAAACTGTCTGTCAGCAAACCGCCGATATAGGGCCCGACCGCAGGCCCTAGTGTCGCCGTTATCCCGAACAGCGCCAGGCCCAGCGGACGCTTACTCGGAGGCAACATTGTGTTAGCGACAGTGAACGCAATCGGAATCATCACGCCTCCGAAAAATCCTTGCAGCGCGCGATAAAGCACCATCTGAGTCAACTCCGTTGCAGTGCCACAGAGTCCCGAAAAAACGAGGAAAAGAGCGACATTGGTGAGCAGATACCAGCGTAAACCGAAAACCCGCGATAACCAGGCCGTCAACGGAATGGTGATGATTTCACCGATCAGGTAACTTGTCGAAATCCAGGAAGCCTCGACCGCGGTTGAAGAGATCCCTCCGGTAATTTCGCGTAATGATGCGTTGGTGATCTGGATGTCCAGGACCGCCATAAAAGCTCCGAGAATCGTGCCGAGCACGGCTATCCAAGTGCGTAGACTGACCGCTTCGTCTGGTTGATTGGCCATGAATTAGTGGAAGCGAATTACGATTTTTGAAGCGGCGCTCTCCCTCGGGCGGTCCGCTGTAGCTTGCGGTGGCACTGCGCAATACCTAGGAACCACGATGCAACCGAACAAAATCAGGAACACCGCTGCCGCTCCACAGAGGCACAGGAGAGGCCCCTGATCATTGCACAGCCCCCGGGACAGGCTGTCCTTTTTCGTGGGTAATTGGTTGATGACGCTGTGTTGGCCTCTCGGTTATCGCGATGCTGCATTCTGTCGAAAGGCCAGGGACGATCTTTTCGCGCACATCGGTAATACTGTGAGGGTCAAAAAGTATTTTGACCGGAACGCGCTGAACGATTTTAATGAAATTGCCAGTGGCGTTATCGGGGGGTAGCAAAGCGAAATTAGACCCGGTGCCGGTCTGAAGGCTGTCGACGCGTCCGGAAAATTTATGATGGGGCATGGCGTCAATCTTGATGTCCACGGGTTGACCTATCTGAATCCGTTCGAGTTGCGATTCTTTGAAATTGGCCAGAATCCAGACGTCGTCTTCGACCACGGCCATAAGCGCCTGCCCAACCGTCAACCGGTTGCCGCTCTGAACACTTTTTTGCGCGATTCGGCCGGAAACAGGTGCTATCACCGTACAGTAGGAAAGCTGCAGCTGGCTTTCGACCACAGTCGCTTCGCTAACTGACACGTTCGCAACCGCGTTCTCAATTTGAACTTTTGCGCTGTCAACTGCTGCCTGGGCCGCCGCAACCTGCGCCTGATTCGCTTCGTTAGTAGCTTTCGCTCCGTCCAATGCTCCCCGAGCAGCATCAAAAGTCGCTCGGTTGGTATCGACGTCTTCTTTCGAAACCGCACCTTTTTGCAAGAGGCTTTGGCTGCGGTCGAAGTTGATCTTTGCAATGTCAAAGTTCGCCTGGGACTGAATCACTTGGGCCGCCCCTTGTTTAACCTCCGCACGGCGCTGCAGGAGTTCTGCGCTCGCTTGCTCCATCGCGGCCTCCGCTTGGCTGACCTGCGCGTTGGCCTGCTTCAATTGTGCACGATTTTTGACCAACGCGACCGCGAAGTCACGGGGATCCAGCTTAACGAGCGGCTGACCCTCCTCGACGTGCCAATTATCGTCCACTAAAACTTGCTGGACGGTTCCGTCGACGCGCGGACTAATCTGGTGGGTGTTACCCGCGATGTAAGCGTCGTCAGTATCCTCGTGAGTGGAAGCGTGCTCCCAGTACCGGTAACCAAAGAAGAGGATTATCAGCAGAATCACTCCTCCGATCAGAAACAAGAGGATCCGCCGTTTTTTCTTCTTCTTAGGAACCGGCTTATCCTCTTGCCTTGGCTGATCGGCGCGCTCGGATTGGCCGGGATCATCGCCACGTGGCCCCTTCCCGGCGTGGTCTGTTTTTTGATCGCCTTGATCCACAAATCTTTCGGGCATATTCGTAGCGGAAGCAGTCATGAGTTTTTTTGTACTTAGTTGGTGGACCACGCTAAGGCCGGACGATATGGTCGAACCGTTTCAGCCCAGGCCTAAAGCTCGACGAGTTCGGGCGTGGTGGCATATACTTATAAGGTGCAGTTACGGTCGTAACCCGGTATGCCACCAGCAGAGTGTCGAAAAAAAGGTCGGAGCCGTACAGATACGAAAGCCTATGATTTTGCCTCGGGCACGATCGAGAGTTGCCCCTTTGGGATTGCGGCGGTTTCGCCGGCGGCGGAAGCCGCCACGCCCACCGTCGGCCAGCCTCCTTTGCCCATCGTGGATGCGCGGTTTCCGTGCCGGATAGCGGACGGCGTCTGGGTCTCCCGGACAAACGGACCTTTCTCGTGCCGAACATCGGCTTTTTAGAGAGCAGCGAGTCAGTGCTTGTGATCGACGCCGGGCTCACCCCTGACTCGGGCCGCGGCGTGCTGGAAGCCGCGCGAGCGCTCGCAGGCAAGCGCGACCCGATCTTAACGGTCCCTGTGGTGCATCTTGCGTATGCCCGAGGGGGAAGTCAGGCGTTTGTTGAATTGCATATCTCCAACCTCAATAATTCCTCCCTGAAGGCGTTCGTCTGCCACCAGAGTCGAACGTTCGAGGCCGTGGTGCCCATTCAAACGTGATTACCGTTAAGTTTCCCCAATTATCTGACCTATCCCTCTTTTTTCGTTGCAGGACCGACTGGCCTCTCCAGCGAAGAGTGACGGCGTGGAGTTGCAGCGCATTCGCCGCCAAGTGACCTTTGACGCTGGGAAAGGCTTTGCTTTGCCGGTTCGTAGTCCGCGCTCGCCTTCTTTTTTAGCTGCTCTATCTTAGCTGCCGATGACCGTGATCGAATCCATTGTCCGCGACCTGCACGAGCTGCCTCCGACCAAGCTGGTGGAAGTGGCCCGCTACGTCCACGGCCTCAATCCCAAGAGCCACGAACGACGCCGGGCCGCCTTGCTGGCCACGGCGGGTTGCTTGGCTGGGGAGGAGGGGGAGGACTTTGAGCGCGCCGTAAGGGCGGAAGCGGATCGGATTGATGGCGACTCCTGGTAAAAGTGTTTTGCTGGACACCAGTGTGGTCGTTCGCCACTTCCGCGATGGCAACGCCCTAGTCTCGCACCTCGCCGCCTTCGAAGAACTTTATCTGCCGCAAGCCGCCTTGGCGGAACTCTACGCGGGCGCGTTCCGCTCCGCTCGACCCGAGAAAAACATTCAGCAAATCCAGCGCTTCCTTGAGGCCGTGGACGTGCTGCTACCCGATGAATCCACGCCCGAGCTTTACGGTCGCATCTCCGCGCAACTGGCCTGAGGCGGCACGTCCATCCCGCAAAACGACATCTGGATCGCTGCCATCGCGCTGCAATCCGATCTGCCGCTGGCGACTGCCGACCGGCACTTCCAGCACGTCACCGGGCTGACCGTGCTCTTGTGGTAGTCGCTTCGACGGTTTATCCAGACGGTCGAATCAGTACACTTAACTGCTGAAAATGGATGCGGCTAAAAACCAAAGGCTCTCACCCGCTGGCCTCACGGCCTTGGGGGTTTTGCTGCTTCTGGGCGTGACGCTCTTTTTGCTGCAAACTCGCGCGTGGGCGTTTTGAAGCTCCGCCCCAACCCGCATCGCGCTGCGATCGAGGGACAGGTCAAATTTTGCGATCGAGGGACAGGTCAAATTTAGATTCCTGGTTTATCGGCCGCTGCGTGCATGTGGCGGAAACGTATGGGTTAATCCGTTTAATGCCGAGTCGCCGCTGAGGGGCCTTACCGCGATGCGAGAGCAATTCCGTTTCGTGTCTACTCCTCATAGATGCACAAGTCGCCCAGAGATTGCCTATCGGAGCCTGTTCGTGATGCCCGGAACGCAGGGCTGTCATTGCGCGCAGAGGATCTCGGCAAGTTCTCGCGTATGAGTCCAAACTAGGGCGTGGCCGGCACGATCGACCAAACGGCCGCAAGCGCCGGGTATTCCGCTCACGAGAGTATCGAAGTGATGTTGCGGTACGCCGGTATCGTGCGTTCGTCCGATAACCAGCGTTGGCACTGTTATCTCTTTCAGCCAAGGCCGGCTGTCAAACGTAACCAGTCCTCTGACCGCGCCACGCATGGCTGGGGCGCGATTGGCGGCCAGTATGGACTGCCCCCATTCGGCTTGCTCCCTTGTAAGTCCTATCGCCCCGGTCGGCTTCGGTTTTGAGGGCCGCAAGATCAGCTTTGCGATCGTACCGGGGCTGAAGAATCGCAGGAGGGTTAATAGCACACTGGCTTCGAGCCGCTGCACGCCAACATGAGTTTGCTAACCACTGCGGGCCGTGTATGTGCCAGTTGTTGCGCTACCGCCCCGCCATGAGAATAGCCCATGACGGCAGATCGATCGAAACGAGCCTCCGCCAGCACGATGTCCAAATCAGCGGTGAGCGCCGCCACATCATAAGGACCATCGAGATCGCCGCTTTTCCCATGGCCACGTAAGTCGGGAATAAGCATCCGGCCTGTCCCTCGATCGCATAAATTTGACCTGTCCCTCGATCGCAGCGTCACTCAACCACCGGGCCGTGTCCATCACCCGAGATGGATCTGCACGCAGGGTTTATTGTGCCGGACCGTGAATTCTGCCGTCTTCTCTGCGTTGCGGGCTGTGCTAAAATACCCGCCGTGTGAGTCGGAAGACGGGAGCCTAGGTAAGCACTCTTTCGCGCAGATGAAGCCGCGCCCCCGCTAGGGGAGCTTTGTTACCATTGTTTCCGCCACGACAGCGTCGGCCTGACTAGCAATACGGGAGGTGGTGTTCTTCCAGGCTCGGCTCCCCTCGATTATTTGCCAGGCGATCAGGCCCGGGATTCCGAACGCGAGTTCGCGTACCCGCCGGATTAATGCAAGGGCGAGGCCCATTTCTTCGGGGATTCCCAGCAAACGGCCAACGACAACGTACCCGCCCTCCTGGATTCCTAACGCACCCGGAACGAAGAACATTGCCGAGCGAACGCCCTGTGCAACACCCTCGAGAACGATAGCTTGAGGGAATCCGCCAGGAATGCCTAATGCGCAAAGGGCGATCCAAACTTCGACAGCTCCGACGAACCAGGAAGCCATTTCGCAAAAAACGCACATCAGGATTGATCCTCGATCCGAGTAGACTCTTCTTACTGTTTGATCGATGTCGCCGCCTTTGCCCAGCATCGCTGTCCACTTTGGATCCTTGGAGCAGCGCGAAATGATACTGCCAAACAGCCGGAACATGCCGAGGCGCTGAAACGTGTAAAAGCCGGCGACGGCGGCGATTGCGACGGGCGCTCCGGCAATAGCAGGACCCCAGAGGTTCGATCGGCCTGTTGCCGCTATCAAAAGGTTCAACCCGATGAACGTGAATACGGTTTGGGTGAACACACTGAGAGTGATATTCACGACCACGCTTGTGGCTGCGGCCGATATCCGAGAGCGTTGCAACACCGCCAAACGAACTCGAATCAGATCTCCCCCTAGTTCCGCCGCCGCAGCCAAATTGCTGATCGAGTCGCCGATCCAACGCATCCAATAAACGGTTCGAAACGGCGGCCGTTCCCCTCGCGGAAAGACTAACCACCAAGTTGTGGTGTCGAGACCCATCGGCACGAAATGAAAAACCAGGATCGCGGCGACTCCCCAGCCTGCCGAGGTGATGGCGCTCGCGACGTCCCGAACACCCTCTTTGAGCAGAAGGATTGTGAATAGAGCCGCTCCGCCGAGGGCTAGCAGGTAAAGCGTCAGGCGGACTAATGGCTGCCTTTTCATCCCTATTTGCATCTAGATTTTATGGCAGGCGGTTCCTTTAGGGAAGTCGCGTTTTGATCCGTTATTTCGCTTAAGCGAAAAGAGAGACAGGTCAGATACAGTGAAGGCAACCGCGCGAGAATAGGCATGGAGGGTGCGGACCGTTGAGTTCGAAAGCCGGCGACCGCTTTCACCGGGAAATAAA
>CAZMNG010000151.1:0-7753 GCA_964567505.1 uncultured Chthoniobacterales bacterium | reverse complement strand
CTGGAAGCGATCCGGCCGTGGCTACTGAGATCGACCGGACGCTGTCCCTATTGCCACTCGACATTCCCGGAGAAGATCGATGATTCTACTTAACAGAGTAATACTAGATGGTCGGCCAGCGACAGCACGCCTTTGCGGTCCGGTTCCGCCAATAGCGCAAACAACTCGGCTGCCAAATTAGCGAACGTCTCCGCGTCGACGTTTCCTACCCAAAAGGGGTCTGGAGCCTGCCCACTCAGACTGCGTAGGAGTGTCGACTCAAGACGGAGTGTCAGCTGCAAGGAGGGGCTGAACCGTTCTATATTCTCGCGCTGCCAATGATGCAGCGCGGTTCCGCAGTGCCAACACTGAACTTCCTCATCTTCGCCTTCGCGGGTAACAATCCACCGAGGCTCTTCGCGATGGCAGCAAAGACAATAGTGGCGTAGCGGTTCGTCTTGGTGTTGCGGGCAATGCGTCAGAAACGCCAGAGTCCATTCTGCACGTCGGTGTACCGGCAGGCCATTTTTGACCTGCTGGTGCAGGCATCGGGGGCAGAACATGAATGCCAGCCACCACACGGACCCACCACCCAAGTTCCGTCCGCCTTTTGGGGGCAGCGTTTGCGTTTAAAACCAGTTCAGGTCCATGCCCGGGAACACTCGCGTCAGATCGAGTCTCCGGACCCGCGACTCGGCTAACCGGCACGATATTGCCAACGCTCGGCTCCAGGCCGGGGCAACGTCGTAGTCCAGGCAGATATTGGTGCAGCTGCGCAGGTCAGGATATAGGTGGATCAGTCCCGATAGTAGTTCCTCCAGTTCGACAAGATTAGCGGCGGCGACGCGGTACAACCAACTGGATGTCAGTTCCCCCTCTAACGGTCTGGGTGCCAAGGCAAGCTCAGTCGGAGCAAAGTCAATGAGCGTTCGAATCATAGTGCTCGCTGTGGGCGCGCATTGTTTTCAGGCGGCTGCACGCCGAAGCCGCCGATCGGAGATAGACACTAGGCTCGCAGTGCCCAAGCCTGCACAGCAGTGGGGTCCATGGAAGCTACTGGATAAAGTGGAAGAGTGGGTAAAGGCTGGAAGCAACGTCTACAGCTGCTACGAGGCGGGACCGTGTGGGTACTGGTATAACCGGGAATTGACCGAAGGCGGAGTGGTCAATTACGTGGTAGCGCCACGGTTACTGGAAAACCAACGCAGCAAACGTCAAAAGACCGATCGATTGGATGCACGACCCCTGTTAGGCAACCTGGAAAGTTATCCGCGAGGAAACCGTGATGCGATGAGCATCATCGCGGTACCAAGCCCTTCTGAGGAACTTGAAAGGTAAACAGGGGAATCAGGCGGGAGCCGGGGTGGTTGGCAGCAAGGTGTAACCTAGCGCAATAGCCTGCCTTTGAAGTTTAGTGAGGGCGGATTTTTTAATTTTAAGTCGGAGTTGGTAGATGGCTGGGTCAGGTTCTTGGTAGGGCTGCTTGTATTTAAGCAGGTAGTAGATGAGGCAAGCCAGCTTGCGTGCTGTGGCGGTGGTCGCCTTGGGCGCTCCGAGGTGGGCTTGTTTACGCCGGTAGAAGATGCCAAAACAGGTCTCAGTACGACCCGCCGATTGAGCGGCCAGCCGTAATGCATCGGCTACCCGATTAACGACTTGGCGAGTGCGCGAGTCGAGTACTTTGCCGCCGCTGATTTTATTGCCCGGACACAGACCCAACCAGGAGCAGAAGGCTTTCGCGCTGCGCCATTTGCTCATATCGACGCCAATCTCTGAGACGATGTGCAGCACTTTGAGCACATGGAGTCCCACAACCTTTGTCAGATCGATTCCACAGATGCGTTCCAATAGGCCCGCCAGGTCGATCTTGGGTTCGTTAGCTCTGGGTTTGTGCTTCCTCTTTGCTTTTAGCCCACAGGCCGGTTTGGATTCACTGAGCGGCTCCGGCGTCGTCGCCCCATCCTTTGCACTCGATGGCTTAAGGGCATCTAGCTTCAGCTTGGCCGAGGCGGCTTCGACCTCTTGGGCCAGTTTTTGCAGCAGCGGTTCAATTTCACGGTCGCATTCTTCGATTCGGCTCTGGTAGAAGCGGTAGGCTTGCACGCTTTGGCTTAAAACGAAGAGATCTTCTGCCCGGTAATCGCCCACCAGGGCGGCTTGCATCTGTCGGGGCGTGCTCTTGTAGACTCGCTTGTCACGCAATTTAACCAACTGCTCTGGATCGCGTTGACCGGCCAGTATAGCATCGATAATGCGTAAACCAGTCAGCCCAGTAATGTCACTGACGACATGATGGAGGTGCAGGTTCATCTGCTGGAGCGCTTTCTGCATGTGTTGGATCTCCGAGGCGCTTGAACTGACAAGATTATCCCGATGCCGATGCAGACTGCGCAGCCGGCAAATGATGTCCTGGGGCCGGAACGAGGCGTTTAACAGCCCGAAGCGGTGCAGTTGACGCAGCCACTGGCTGTCCTGCACATCAGTCTTGCGTCCCGGCACATGCCGAACATGACGGGCGTTGACCAAATAGACTTCGATACCAGCTGCTTCGAGCTTCTGGTGTAAGGGAATCCAATAGACTCCCGTCGATTCCATAGCCACCGTGGTGACCCGGCAGTCTCTCAACCAGTCGACCGCGGCGTCTAATCCTTCAGTAAACGCGCTAAAGCAGCGCACCGTTGGTTCCCCAGCACGCACTCTGTCCGGCGGCACAGCGATATAGTGTTCTTCAGCTCCGCAATCAATTCCGGCGGCGTCCGGCCTGAGAATTTCCAGCTTTTGCTCTGGCTCGCCGCAAATGACCGAGAACCTCTTCTGTCCAGCACGGATTTTGGCTTTGCTGCGCTTGGTCTTCATGATTAGATACCTCTGGTTTGAAACTTGATAGAAGTCCCGGTCCGGCCTTTGGGCGTCTGACTCAATCAATCTTCTGATCGGGATAGCTCCGGGTTCGGACCCGGGACTTCGCCAATGCCTTCACCGCAATACCAAAGGAATCAGGCTCTCCAACGGGCATTAAAGCACCAGTGAGTCTTCGATTTTGACTTCCGCCGGGAACTCCTATCAGAAGCCCCATTGCGCCACAAAACGCCGATAAACAAAAGTTCCTTTCTCCTAACAGACGGCGCCTTGGCCGAGTGGGTGGCTCTCCAGGAACAACAGCGTTCAGTGGTCCGTTATCGGGAGCAATTGGTACGTAATCGCCGCCGAGCCGAGGCGCGGGGCCGGGCGCTAACCCTGACTCAGGGGATCCTTGCCCCGGTGGCGTCTCAGTTTGAATTTCGGTTTTGGGCGGTAAGCGGACCTCCACGACCTGAACAGATCGTTGAGTGCAACTTTCTCAATCTGCCCGCCCGCCCAGCAAGTTACCCTCCGAATATGCTGACGACGTGGTGTACCCCGTCATCGATCGTCACGGAGGTCTCACCAAGTCGCCGCGCGAGTTGAAGCATCGCCGTATTCGCGGGGAGGATCTCCGCTACGAACCCACGCACGCCTTTCTGAATAGCGAATTCCTTGAGCCGTTGCTGCAACGCAGACCCGAGACCGCTTCCCTGCCATGCCGGCGCTATCATATACGCAACCTCGGCCATGTTGCTGGACGGGTTGAGGAAATAAGCCCCGGTACCTACGATCTCTTCATTGTCGCGAGGACCCATGACAGCCACAAAGGCTATGTCCTGAACAAAGTCGACGTTGCAGAGGCGTTGCGCCTCATCGTAAGAAAGAGAGCTAAGCTGCCTGAAAAAACGCAAATAGGTGTCCCGTTCGGACATCTTATGGAACAGCAATTGCATTGCGTGCGTATCGCCGCCCCGCGCAGGTCTTAGCAACACGTCCCGTCCCGAGCGAAGCACAATCTGGCGCTCTTCCTCGACGGCATATCGGTGCACGCTGCCCACCCTGTGACCCTTTGGAACGAGTTCCAGTTTCTTCGCCTCGGCCAGGAGGCTGTCGCGGAAGTCGGGATGGGCGATCTCGCTCAGCGCAATCGCCCGCTCCGACGTCGACTTTCCGAACAGGTAAGCCATCCCGAATTCGGTAACGACATAGTGGACGTCCGAACGCGGCACCGTGACGCCCTCTCCCTGTCGCAATTGAGCGCGAATGCGGGACTGTGAGCCGTCTTCGGTGGTCGATCGAAGGCAAACGATCGACTTTCCGCCGGGCGAGATGGCGGCACCGCGGTGAAAGTCCAATTGGGTCGAAACGCCGCTGTAGAACTGGCCGTCGAACTGATCCGAGCAGACCTGACCGGTGAGGTCTATCGCCAGAGCCTGCGACAAGGAGACCATTTTGTAGTTCTGGGCCACGACCGCTGGATTTGCCACATATTCGATCGCGCGGAACTCGAACATCGGGTTTGCATCGATGAATTCATACAGCTTCCGGTCGCCAAGACAGAAGCTCGTCACAACCTTCCCGTGGTGCAGAGTCTTGTGACGTCCGGTCACGACGCCGCGGTGGATCAAATCGAGCACCGGACTCGTGATGACATTGGAATGGATGCCGAGGTCCTTCCTGTGGTGGAGGTACCGAAGCGCCTCGTTGCAGAAGCGCCCAAGGTCGGTCTGGATGGTGGAGCCGTCGTCGATGATCTCCGAGACATATTGCGCTATCCTTTGGGCGACCTCATCGTCCGGCGCATGCTTGTATTCAGTCACGGGCGCATCGACCGGCACGATTGCCGCGAGCCTCTCGACATGCAGGAAACTGTCGCCTAGCGTCCGGGGCATGTTGGCATTCATTTCCGCGATGATCGTCTCTGTTCGCTTCAGCACACCGGCTGCGATATCGACCGATATGCCGAGGCTGACATAGCCATGCGCATCGGGCGGCGAGACCTGAATCAGCGCCACATCTGGCCGGATCCGGCCGTTCGCCGTCAATTCGGGGATCTTGGTGAGAGAAATTGGAACGTACTCCGCCTTGCCACTCGCGACTAAGGCGCGCGTGTCGGAGCCGACAAAGAAGCATCGATGTCGATAGGCACTCCGGCCGCCGCCCCAGATGTCGTCAAGCCCTGACGTCAGAAAGTAGAGGAGTTCGACATCGGGGGGAGCAGGCTTCCGAACCTCGAGGGCGGCGACCAGAGTCACGGGGGTGGCGCAACCCGTACCGATGAAGACGCTCTGCCCCGGCCTGACGATGGCGGCTGCCTTTTCCGGAGTTATGATCTTGTCCTTGATGAGGTCGATATAAGGAAGCGTGCTCATCGGCCACCCCCGACAGCGAGCGTTGGACTAAATCAAATATCCGTAGCGGCACGCGGGGCGATCGTCTCCGCCCTCGCGACCAATACGGCTTGCCACCAACCATCGCAGCAAATGTTTCTAGCCTATCCAGAAAGATGCTTATGTCCAGCCCGCCTTCGCAACGTAGCGGCTAAACTTCCGCTTCGGGTCGAAACCCGAAATTCGTGCCGGAGTAGATGGGCTTCCAGTTGGCAAACTGGCAAGAGGAGGCCCTAGCGCCAATAAATCACAAAATAATATCATAACACACGCGTACAACGTTATGCACTGACTAGCTTTACTCTCGATCCTCTACATAGCGAGATTTCTTGGCTTCGAGGGCTTTTTTCCGAATTACTGCGATTTTTAGGCGACCGAGCCGATCTCTTCGCTCTTCAGAGACAAAGCTCTTGCACTTTGACCCGCTCTCGCGAGGCAACTCTTTAGCTCCGTGGGTTGGGTTCGAATATTAAGCGGGACCGCCCAGGGCACTGAGTCGCTGGTGAATTAAGCTGAAAAGCGCTTTGAGAGGATAGGCCGAGCAGAGTTCGATGTGAATACGTCGAGCGCTCGTTTTGAGCCGAGCCGCAATCTTAAAGAGTCGTAAACGGATCTGGCCGATCGAAGCAGCCTCAAGTTCGGTGCCCTTCAAAACTCCAGCCTGCAGAGTGCTCATGATCAAGTGAGCAAAGGCCGAGAACCACAGCCGCAACTGATTAGAAGCAAGCCAGTGGGTGCTGGTACGATCGGCAAAGAGATCCATTTGCTGTTCCTTGATGCGGTTTTCCATGTCGCCCCGTGCGCAGTAAAACTTCTCATACAAAGCGACTGCGTCGAATCGAGCCGCTTGGGCCCGAGTGGCCCACCCATCTTTTGGTAGGTTCGTCACGATAAAGCGCGGATTGTCCTATCGGAGCGCCGGATACAAATGCGAGCAGGCCGACCCAGGCGAATCTTTCCACGCCAATTCAGCGCGAGGCTCCCTCATTGACCGCTGTCGCGATGGCTATCTTTTTCTGCTCGACTTCGGCGCTCCGCACAACTCCGGACTTGGCTTCTGCCGCCACCAGTTCCGCGACGCTTGGGGGCTTGGCCCTGGAATTCTGCCAGTCTATGTAAATCTTCAGCAAGTTGTTCGCGAGTCCGATCACGGCGGTCACCAGCGAAATGGTGGGGCCCAGATCAAAATCATGTCCACCAGGCGCGTGAACGGCCTCCGCCGGCGTGTCCCGCTGGTCAATCAGGCGCGCTACGGTCGCGTCTCCGACCAACATATATTCATCGGGCAGCGTTTGCGTCACGGTCGATTTCAGCAAGGCTCGTTCGTCTGGTATCATTTTTGTCTCCAGCGCGAAAGTTATCAGCCACCGAAAAGTTCTACAATAATCGATTCAACGACCCGAGAACATAATGTGGCCAAGGCAGAGGATATGAAATTATCACGGTATTCATGCAAGATCCCTCGACTTCGGATGCTCTAAAACTCGATCCTGGCGCGTTTCCCGCAGTGTCTGCGGTCCTGAACTCGGTATTTACTCGGTTCCGCGCCATAAATATAGCCACACCTGTCGTGGCAGCGCGTTAGTAGCGAATCCACTCCATATCTTCGAAAATTGGCACCGCTTCGTTGGACAAGCAACCGGATGAATTCGGCGGTGTCTGCGTCCTGCAGCGTAGGGATGGGAGAATGGTCACGGCTAGCTAGCGTTCACAAAGACCTGCGGCTCTGTGACTTGTGCAAGGAACAGGCGTTTGGTACTCAACGCGCAGACCGGAAAAACGGCTCTTAGTACAACTCGTTCGCGTTCAGCATGTTGTGCCGCCAGTTCCTGGAGAGCACCGCATGTGTCAGATTTTTTGTCGCTCTTCTGCGAGATGTTGAACCGGATCCGATTCAACCCGCTTCAAGGACCAGAATCGTCACGGCATCCTCGATGCCGGACGCCTTGCACCGCCCTGGAAGTGGGCGGAAAGCGTTGGACGTGTTATTGGTTTTGTTATTAGTTTGCTGAGATTAATATCGTAAGTTGCTCAATACGAGCAACTTGGAGGCGAGGGGAGTCGAACCCCTGTCCTTAAGACTGTCGTTCCAAACTTCTACATGCTTAGCCGGTCAATCTAGAGAGCGAGTTTAGCGGATCGGCGCGCGACGCTTGCTCTTGTGTCCACGAAATAACACTCGTCTTCCGGCGCGGTCACACCGCCATCGGACCAGCCTGCTGTCGTCGCATCCAGCCTTAGCAGGCGTCCGGCTGGACACGTCACGGATTAATTAGGCCGCGAGAGCGAGATCGTTAGTCTCAGCAGTTATTTTTTTGACTCGGTATTTTTACGAGGCCAACGAGTCATCCTCGGCATGCCGCCTGGATCTCAAACCTTAAGTCGAAACCAGTACGCCCCCGTTTAATGGGTTTAGCATCATAGACTGTCCGAAGCGGGTCAGCAACTCCCGGGTGCGTACCGATTGAGGAGCTTCGTGAGCTTCTGAAACGCCATCGAGTCGCTTTCGACGAACGTTATCTCTGGGAATGATGCCGGCC
>CAZMNG010000150.1:0-7756 GCA_964567505.1 uncultured Chthoniobacterales bacterium | reverse complement strand
ACTTGCACATGACCGCTCCTGAGATAGCCGAGTTGGGTTGGCAACGCATCGACTGCGACCACCTTCACGGTGCCCGGAGCGAATTTAAGCGCGTTATCGGTGAACAGCGGCCAACCGCCAACCATCGCCCATCCGGTCACTTCCGGATGCGCCTGCATCACTTGCTCAACCTTGGCAGCGGCATCCTGAGGTGTTTCCTTGTGGTAGAACGCATCAAGGATCTTGATGTCGGGATATTTCTTGGCTTCGTCTCTGACCCCTTGAACTCGCTTCTGCAGGTTCGGAGCGTTCTGGTTTCCGGCCAGGATCGCCACAACACCTTTGCCACCCATTTCACGGGCGAGTTCTGACATCACCTTCTGACCGCAATCGATGTCGTCGGTGCCGAAGTCGGCGAGACGCTTGCTCTTCGGGGCGTCTGAATCGAAGCAAACCACCGGCACACCACTGTCCACGGCTTTATTAATTGCATCGGTCAATTTGTTCGCATCCGAACAGCTGACGGCAATTCCGCTCGCGCCGGCATTCACCAACTGCTCGATGGCGTCAGCCTGCTTCTGAGGATCTTCTTCGTTTGGCGTGCGCCAGTCGATCTTGATCGTTACACCCTTCTCCTGACTCAGCTTCGCAGCCTCGTCTTCAGCGCCCGTTTTGGCCGCCTGGAAGACAGGATTGTTATTGGATTTGGCAACGACACCAAATGTGTAGGTTTTATCTGCGGCAAACCCTGTAGCGGCCGCCAAGCCCAGTAGGCTTGCTATAGTGATACTAATTTTCCTGATCATTTTGCTTGGGGAGTTATAGGAAGTGAAGGCTCGCTGGTGGCGAGCACCTCCTTTTTAATGGTGCCCGTTTTCGCCAACAAACGTCTGTTAGCCAGCCAGGCGTTAAACTGGTCAAACAACACCGCAGCGATCACGACCAGACCAATGACGATCTGACTGTAATTCTGTGGGATGTTAAGAATGACCAAACCGTTCGTGATCATCTGGAGGATGATTGCACCTAAAAGCGCACCGAGGGCCGTCCCTTTTCCCCCGACGAGACTCGCGCCGCCAACGACCGCTGCCGCAATCACATTTAACTCGTATCCTTGGCCGTCTCCGGATGACCCGGCGCCGTAGTATCCGAGAGATAAAACCGCCGCGATTCCCGCCGTCAACCCGGAGATCGTATACACCAAAACCTTCACGAAACCGACCCGAATGCCGCTGTAGCGGCTCGCGGTTTCGTTGCCTCCGACTGCGTAAACTTTTCGGCCGACAGCCATCTTTGCCAGTACGATGCCGCCGATGATCATGACGATGATCATCACAATCATCGGGACCAGACTAAGGCCGTTATATTCCTGCTTAACAAAGTTTCGAAATGCTTCCGGAAATTCGCCGATGGACTGGCCCCCCGTCTGGACGAACGCGATCCCGCGATAGATCGCCATCGTGCCAAGGGTGATGATGAACGGGTGCACCTGGAACGCCACAATCATCGAACCGTTCACCAATCCGCATAGCACCCCGACGGCTACGGTCACTGCGATCCCGACCAGCATCGCACCTGTACCTCCAGCAGATCCATATTGATTCAGAACCAGCGCTCCGCACACGGACGCAAGTGCGTAAATTGAGCCGACCGAAAGATCGATTCCCGCGGTGATAATGACGAACGTCATTCCAACCGCCATGATCGCAAAAAAGCTCGTGTCCTTCGCGATCTGAATAATCGTCTCAGCATTGAAGAACTTGTTTACGGTCGCAAAAGCAGGTGTCTTTTGCCCGTCCGGACCGGTCTCCATTACTCGTACCTGTTTTCCACTGGCGTCCCTTTCGAATTTCGGTCGCTGGACAGATCCGCCGAAAATGGCAAGCAGCAATCCAAGGACAATAATCGCCAGGATTAAGCCACCTTCGGGAAATTTTGAGAAACTAAAGCTGAGTTTTCCGGGAAGAGCCATGGGGGGAATAGAGCTTTCTTATATCGACGCTTTGGCAGCCTGTTGTCAAGCGGGAGTCCGAGACTGGGAACCGGGAGTACAGTTGACATGTCTTTTATGCAAGCCCTAGTTCACCACATGCACAGGGGTGCCCAGTTTCACCCGCGCATAAATCTGGGGCGCGATCTCGGCCGGCATCCGGATGCAGCCGTGCGAAGCCGGGTAACCCGGCAGGATTCCAACGTGCATCCCGACACCTTCGTTCGTGAGCCGCATAAAATAAAACATCGGAGCGCCTTCGTAGTGAGAGCCGCTTGGCGCCGAATCAATCCGAGCACTGACTCCTGCGCGAACCACCCGTCCGCGCGAGTCGACAAAGTTGCCGTAAATATTGGACCGGTGATTGGGGTCCTTTTGGAGGACGGTGAAATCTCCGGTCGGCGTAAAACCAGCCTTTTTTCCCGACGAAATAGGCGTGTCGATGGCGAGTTGGTTTCCGGCATACAAGTATGCCCGTTGCCTCGATAACGAAACCAGCACCGTCGCATTGTCGGGCGTGGTTTGCGCGAGGACGTTCTTATAGATAACCGGCGGTGCCTGTTTAGCGATGAGTTGCTGCGGTGGCGTCATCTTTGCATTGCGAACCTGCCCGGAAACGGTGACGGCTGCCAGCATCAGAAAGCCAAGAACAGCAATCCTCTTCCCCTGCAACCGTGGCGATAAGTGGGTCATTTGCTCTAAATACAAGGGCTAGGCATACTGAATTCAATCCCGGAGAATCAATCTCTAAATCAGAGGATGACGAACCGAACTCGGCGAAATCGACTTACATCGAGCCTCGACCAGCAAACAAGGTGTGTCGGCGACAAATCGCTGGCGCGGCGCTCGCTCTCCGTTTAATCACCCCTAGAATGACTCACCTCATCGATGCCCTTCACCTCGGAAAACCGCGCGTAATCTGCATTGCGCTCGTCGAGTGCGGACCGGAGGAATTGCTGCTGGTCGACAGCGGCCCGGAATCTGTGTTTCAAACCGTGGCGGCTGGGGTCCGGAAGCTCGGATTCGACCCCGCCCACGTTCGCCACCTTCTCGCTTCGCATATCCATCTCGATCACGCCGGCGGCGCCTGGCGATGGGCAAACGAGTTTGGAACGAAAGTTTATGTCCATCCAAAAGGTGCGCCGCACCTTGTCGATCCATCCAAGCTCATCTCAAGCGCAGCGAGA
The DNA here is from genome assembly GCA_964567505.1 of uncultured Chthoniobacterales bacterium. GTDB lineage: Bacteria > Verrucomicrobiota > Verrucomicrobiia > Chthoniobacterales > JAFAMB01 > JAFAMB01. The sequence goes on along the minus strand of CAZMNG010000150.1, from coordinate 4,600 downwards.
ATTTACGGGGAAAAAATGGATTATCTCTGGGGAGCCGCCGGAGCTATTCCTGAAGAGAAAGTCATTGCGGTTGACGACGGTGCCAAACTTCGGTTTGGCTCCAAACAGTTCGAAGTCCTCTACACCCCGGGGCATGCACAGCATCACAACAGTTATTGGCTCGAGTCGGAGCGAACCGTATTTGCCGGTGATGTCGCGGGCGTTCTCATCCCGGGTGGATCGACGACGCCCCCTTTTCCGCCGCCGGATATCCATCTGGAATCCTGGAAAGAATCGCTCGACAAAATTCGAAGTCTGAACCCGGCCTCGATTCACATCACCCATTTTGGACGAATCGATCATCCAAAGCAGACGCTCGATACTCTCCAAGAGCGCCTGTTCAGATGGGCTGATTGGATGAGGCAACGGATGGTCGAACAGAAATCCGAGGCGGAATTGGTGAAGGAGTTCGAACGATTCACAATCCGGGAGCTTCTTGCGACCGGGACGCCGGATGAGCTCCTGGCCATCTACGAACAAGCCGATCCAGCTTCCATGAGCGTGGCCGGTCTGACACGATATTGGCGCAAATACCACCCGGATATGGTCGAGCCGGGGTGAAGCAGGAATTAGGAATTAGGAATTAGGAAGTAAGAAGGGCCTGATTTTCAGACAGGTCAGAGGCCGAATGTCACAAAATCACCGGCTCGCGAGGTCTGGCTGCTCGAGCCGCCAACTGCCAATTGCCGGCGACCGGCCCTCGAACTCGGAACCTCGAACCCGGAACCTCCACCGCAACCACCAGTTTACAGCCGGAAATTCTGAGCGATTTGTCCGGATGCTAAATCGATTCCGCTGGGCTGTGCGCGGGCTGCTATCTGCCGTGTTAATGCTATCGGTTGCCGCGTGCCAGAGCTCGAACTCCGGAGAGCAAAAACCGAAAGAAAACGTTCTCGATCCAAATGTCTCTTTTTCGAACCCTGGCACCCGCGCCGGAGCTGAGTAACTCTCGGAGCGGACTAGTTCCGCTGCAATCGATTGTATTTCCCAAGAATCTCGCGTAGCCGATCGTGCGGCAATGCGTAGAACGTATTATTATTGATGCCGGAAACGGTTTTTGCCGCGACCAGAGAATTGATAATCGCTTCCTCCGTCGCCTGCGGAGTCGCCGCGAAGAGCGGATCCAAAGCATCATTGATTAGCGTCGTCCACTGCTCCCGAATTCCCGCCGGAGCCGGAGCCGCTGTCGAAAAAGCAATGAAAAGGTCGCCTGATGAATTTGTGCTGACGCCCCCGGTCCGGGCGACACCGAGTGCGGCATGTTTTGCAATCCTCTTCAACTGGTGCGGAAGCAGGGGCGCATCAGTGGCAACAACGATCAGAATCGATCCCTCTTTCTCAGATTCCTTGTGTATTACCGGTTGGAGGTCGCTGATTTCTTTTCCGACCGGCACACCCGCCACGACCAGATTATCCCGCCTCGCAAAGTTCGCTTGAACCAGAACACCCAGCGTATATGTCTGCTGGCCGATCGTCACAACGCGCGATGCGGTACCGGTCCCGGCTTTGAAACCGAAGGCGCGCACCCCCGTACCGCCGCCGGTACTGCCTTCAGGGACCGGCCCACCTGCCGCCTGATCCAGAGCGCTGAAGACATCCTCTTTTTTCACGTGAAAACCGTTAATGTCGTTGAGTTCGCCATCCCACGTCTCGCCGACGACCGGCAAACTGTAGTTCTCGGTGCCGGGAAACCTTTTTTGGCCCCATTCAATCACTGCGTCCCGAACCACACCAACACTATGCGTATTGGTCAGGACCACCGGGCCTTCCAAAAACCCCGATTCCTCGACCCATTCCGCGCCTGTCATCTCTCCGTTCCCGTTAAATGAGAAAACCGCAGCCGGGGCTCGCGTATTGGCGCGCTCTTTGCCGAGTGGAAAAATGGCCGTTACACCGGTGCGAACAGGTCCGACGCCGACAATCAGCTTCCCTTCGCCCTCCACCAAGGTTGTCTGGCCGACTTCGACGCCTGGCACATCGGTAATCGAGTTCAATTTACCAGGCATCCCTTCAAATGGGACCCCGAGGTCACGTGCGCGGACGGTACCTGTGGAAACGTAGGCATTTGCCCACAGAGCGAAACTGAATACCGATGCGAGAAGAAGCCTCGCGGCAGAGAATTTAACGTCCGGCCTGGAACGAAGCGGAACAACGGGTGGGAGATTTTTATCTGGTACCGAGATATCGCCTCTCTGAAAGAGTCTAACGGATAACCTTTACCGGGTGGATGTTCAGATCAAAATCGACTAAGCGCGGGATCCTGCTGGAATCCCCGTCGGTCCCGGCGGCGGGGAAATACCTGACATTGGCAGCGACCATAGGAAATGGCGCAACGGCGCGTAATTCGATGTTTCGAACTGCGCGCCCAAACCGATCGACCGCGAAATCGACAAGAATGGGAGCCCTTCCGACGTACGCTCCATTGATTAGGATTTTTGCTCCGGCCGGTCGGGAAAAAATCTCTACCGCCCGGACACTGCTGGCGAACGTGATGTCGCGGGTCTGTTTATCGCTCACCGATGGAGAGTCGACACCGGCGTAGCAAGTCGACGCGAAAAGCAGGCCCACGATACTCTTTAATAGATAACCGCGTGGTGCGTGGTTCATAAACTGAACGGTTTTTGACTAACATTGACACAGTTCGCCGCAATGTGAGCGTCGAACCGCAAAAGGAACGGATTTCCTTTACCAAATCGTCCAGGCAGTTGGCAAGCAGATTTTAGGGCGTTCGGCGTTCGCCGTTCGGAGGGCGCAGTCAGGACATCGGTAACACGTCCGGAGCAACAACTTCTTCCTTCAGGCAACTGCCGACTCCTGTATACCTGGTCACTGCTCAACCCGCTGCGCGGCGGCCTGGGCTTTCAGGCATAGCTCAGCCGCTTTAAAGGCGTGAGCCTGCGTCATCGCACGTTCCGTCCCATTCAAACAATCAAGAATGAGATCGCCGAAGAAAGGGAATCCGACTTTGCCATTCAGCGCAAAATGCGTTTCGGTGGCACTATTCACGAGGAACAGATGATCTCCTTCCGGCGCGCGCGCCACATCGCAATATTTTCGCATCTCGATGTAGCCTTCCGTCCCCAGGAGAACCGTCCGTCCGTCGCCCCAGGTCCGCAAGCCATCCGGAGTGAACCAGTCCACTCGAAAGTACGAAGTCGCTCCATTATCGGCCACAAGCGTGGCATCTCCGAAGTCTTCAAACTCTGGATACTCTTTGTGGCCGTAGTTGGCGATTCGAGCCGATGTAACTGTCGCATCGGACGCCCCTGCAAAGAAAAGGAACTGTTCAATCTGGTGACTGCCGATATCGCATAGAATGCCGCCATATCTGGCTCGTTGAAAAAACCAGGCCGGCCGCGCCCCTGCAGTAAGACGATGCGGTCCAAGCCCGAGGACGTTAATGACCCGGCCAATCGCTCCCTGTTGCACTAACTGTCCCGCGAACACGGCGCATTCGACGTGAAGGCGCTCACTGTAGTAGACCATGTATTTCCTGCCGGTCTCGGCCGCAGCTGCCCGCGCATCGGCCAATTGCTGCAGCTCCGTAAACGGCGTTTTATCGGTGAAATAGTGCTTGCCGGCTCGCATGACCCGGATTCCAAGAGCGGCTCTCTCTGACGGGACGGCTGCAGCAGCAACCAATCGGACGTCAGGATCGTCGAGAACCTCTGCCAATGACCGTGCAGCTTTTGCGGCCGGAAAGGTCTTCCGGAACGAGTCGACCTTTTGAGGATCCGGATCGAATGCCCAGCGCAGTTCTGCGCCGGCTTCAATCAGACCGTTGCATTGCCCGTAAATGTGGCCGTGATCCAGGGCCACCGCGGCAAAAACGAACTCGCCTGGTTTGCATACTGGTTTCGGTTTCCCTTTTGGAGCGTAGTCGTAACCTGTTTGACTCATAAGTTCATGCCTCGTTGATTAGTGAAAAGAGCTCGCCATATCGTCGGCAGATGGAACGATCACTTTTTTCGCCGGACGGTTCGACGATGCCGCAGCTCGATTCTTCAGGTGCCGTTCAAATGCAGCCGCGTCGATTGGAAGCTCCACTGTCCGGTTCTCAAAAGTGGAAAGCAGACACGCGTCTGCCAGCTCAAGAGAAACAATCCCCTCCGGAGCCGGCGCAATGAGCGGGACCCCGTCCAGGATGGCCGAGACGAAATTCTCTAGAATTCCGTTATGTTGCGCTCCGTGACCCTCGATCGGAACGCGAATCTCGGTTGTCCTGGGTAGAGAAAAGCGGCCGGGATCGGTCCGTGCAAAGTCGCTCATGGGAACTGCGTTTTGAGTCAAGAGAAACTGATCATTTTCAATGACCACTTTGCCGCGTTCAGCAACGACTTCCAGCCGGTTGGTTCCAGGAGCTTCCCCGGTCGACGCAGTAAAGACGGCTGTCATTCCGTCGGGATATTCGAAGTAGGCGGTCACGTCATCTTCCACCTCGATATCGTGGTATCGGCCAAAATGACAAAATGCTCGAACCGAAGAGGGTATCCCAAACATCCATTGGAACAGATCCAGATTGTGCGGGCATTGGTTCAGTAGCACTCCGCCCCCTTCTCCG
>CAZMNG010000149.1:0-7767 GCA_964567505.1 uncultured Chthoniobacterales bacterium | reverse complement strand
CCGGGCTCTCGTAATGACTTCGAACATACAAGATCGTTTTATGTCCAATTTGTAATATTCGAGCAAGGGGTTTGCCAGTTCTCTCAGTTGATATTGACCCGCAAACCAATTCAAAAACTTATGACGAGAAAATCACTAAAACCGTTCATATTGAGCGTTTTCCTGGCCGGAGCGACGGCTCTGTCCGTGGCAACAGGATTCGCTCTGAGCGGCAGCGAAAATAATCAAAACACACAGAATCCGCCCTTGAACGTGCAGGTGGATAACACCCCATTGACGCGCGATGTAAAGGAGGGGACGAGCTTCGCTCCGATCGTAAAAAAAGTTGCCCCAAGCGTCGTCAAAATCTACGTGACGATCAAGGGACAATCCAATCCGCTCTCCAGTTCTGAACTCGATTTCTTTCGGCGATTCTTCGGTCCGGACGGACTGAACCCGCAGGATCCGGGTCGTTCTCAATCGCCGGCCGAACACGGTCTAGGCTCGGGCGTGATCGTGTCGCCCGACGGCTACATCTTGACGAACAATCACGTGGTAAACAATGCCACTGATATTCAGGTTGCGCTCAGCGACGGGCGGCAATTCACGGCAAAAATCGTCGGAACAGACCCGAAATCAGACGTCGCCCTGATACGGATTAAAGCGGATAATTTGCCGGCTTTGACTCTGGCAGACAGCGACAAGACCGAGGTTGGCGACGTTGTCCTGGCGATCGGTAACCCGTTCGGAATTGGCCAGACTGTAACGAAAGGCATCATCAGCGCGAAAGATCGTACGACATCGGGTGAAAATGATGAAGACTTCATCCAGACCGACGCGGCGATTAATCCGGGCAATTCCGGCGGCGCGCTTGTTGACACAGACGGACGCCTCGTTGGGATCAATTCTGAAATTCTGACGCACAGTGGTGGCAATCAGGGAATCGGTTTTGCGGTTCCTTCAAATCTTTGTCGCTGGGTGATGGACAGCCTGGTGAAGAACGGGCGTGTCGAGCGCGGATTCCTTGGGGTCATGATCCAGAATCTGACGCCGGATCTGGCCACAGCGTTCAAGCTTGATAAGACGACCGGCGCGCTTGTCGGAGATGTCTCTCCGGGCAGTCCGGCCGACAAAGCCGGATTCAAGAGCGGTGACGTGATCACTGAGATGAACGGCGAGTCGATCGAAGACGCGAGCCAGCTCAAACTCCGTGTGGCCGAAACCGGCCCGGGTGCGATGGTGCATTTTACCGTAAATCGAAATGGTGAAATCCGCACGATTGATGTTCCGCTTGGCAACCTGCCCGATGAGAAGGTTGCGAAATCAAACAGCGAGAGCGGAAGTACCCATAAAGAGAGCCTTGTGGGTGTTGGCGTAGCCGACATCGACCAGAATACCCGCGCCCAACTGAACATTCCGGATGGGGTGCAGGGCGCCATCATCACGGAAATTGCTCCTGATTCTCTAGCATACCAGGCCGGCCTGCGAACCGGCGACGTGATTACTGAACTGAATCACAAGCCGGTCCGGAATGCGCAGGATGCTGTTGCGCAAACCGAAAATCGTGGCGGGAACCGGACTCTGGTGAAGGTTTGGACGAAAGAGGGTAGTCGCTACCTGACCGTCGACGAATCGAACGAAGACTAATGCCCAGGTCAGCTACGATGCTCTTCCGGTTCGCCGGAAGAGCATCGCTTGATCGGCCGGCGCTTCTCCAGGTCGCCGGCGGGTAATCGGAGCCACTCGGCGTGTGGCGCATTCAAAAAAGGGAATCCCACGGATCCCCGTCTCCCGAATCCTCTCCGGAAGGCCGCAACCCTTGACGGACGCCAAAAATGAGTTTCGCAGACCTTGGAGTTACGGATATCTGTTATAGTCCTGTTGCTCCTATGCGCATCCTGGTTGTCGAAGACGACGACAAAATTGCATCCTTCGTCGTAAACGGTCTAAAACAAAGCGGATTCGCGGTCGACCGCGCGAAAGAGGGCGAACAGGGCCTCGACTTCGCATTGTCGATATCGTACGACGCGGCGGTGCTCGATTTGATGCTGCCAGGTCTCGATGGTCTTTCGCTCCTCAGGCAGCTTCGGCAGAAGAAGGTTTCTCTGCCAGTCTTGATTCTGAGCGCAAAAGCCGGAGTCGATGACCGCGTGTTCGGGCTGCAGTCCGGAGGCGACGATTACCTCACCAAGCCGTTCGCCTTCTCCGAACTGCTCGCGCGCGTTCAAGCTCTCATCAGGCGGTCGACGCATTCTGCGGAGCCGAGCCATTTGTTGGTCTCCGATCTGAAGCTAGATCTTTTCACACGCGAAGTCGTTCGTGGCGGGCAGAAAATCGATCTTCAATCTCGTGAGTTTGCGCTCCTGGAGTTATTGCTCAGAAATGCTGGAAGACCGGTCACCAAGACGATGATTCTGGAGCACGTCTGGGATTTCAGTTTCGACCCTCAAACGAATGTGGTGGATGTGCTGATGCATCGGCTGCGCTCCAAAGTCGATAGGGGGTTCACCCAGAAGTTGATTCATACAGTCCGAGGGGTCGGCTATGTCGTCCGGTCAGCTTAACAGATTCTGGCAAAGCTTTGCGGTTCGGCTCAGTCTCTGGTTTGCGGTTGCTTTCACGGTCAGCGCCGCCGTGATGTTTGCCCTGCTTTACCTGCTGCTCACATCCTTTTTCGAGCAAAGCGAGCGCGAAATTATCGTGGCACGTCTCAAGGAATGCGCAGCGGTCTATGAGAACCAGGGTTTACCCGCGCTGAATTCGCTCGTTCATCGGACGGATTTCGATCAAAACGAGGGTCCATTTTTCGTTCGCGTTACTGATCCGCAACAAAGCGTGATGTTGCTCGTTGCCCCGGAAGGCTGGCTTCGGGGAGCGCGTACCCCCGTTGGGCAGGGCGATCCCAGCCAACAGACTTGGCTCTTGATCCCCAAGGATGATCGCAGCGAATTCATCATCGCCAAAACCGTATTAAGTGATGGATCGATCCTGCAGGTCGGACGAAGCATTAATCGCAGTGAAACTTTGCTTGGTCCCTTTCTCAGTTCATTTTTGCTCGTGATGGCGCCGACGTTCCTTCTCGGCTTGGTGGGCGGAGCGTTGTTTGCCCACCGCGCCACGGCTCCAGTTCGCGAGATTATGCGAACGGCCCGTACGATCATTAACACCGGCAATCTCGCGGAGCGGGTGCCGGAAAGTCACGCGCAGAGCGAGCTTGCCGAGCTTGCGCGACAATTCAACCGGGTGCTGGAAAAAAACCAAACTTTGATACGCGGCATGCGCGAGGCCCTCGACAATGTTGCTCACGATCTGCGCACGCCTTTGACGCGGATGCGGGGATCGGCAGAGCTGGCTCTTCAGACCGACTCGGAAGCGCCGAAACGCGAAGCGCTGGCCGATTGCATCGAGGAATCGGACCGAGTCCTGACCATGTTAAACACGCTCATGGATATCACGGAAGCCGAGCACGGCATGATGCACCTGCATCGCAGCCGTCAATCTGTTTCGCAATTGCTCGAGAACCTGGTCGAGGTCTACAGGATGGTTGCCGAGGAAAAGAAGATTGAAATCACCACCCGGCTGGATGAACCCTGTTTTGCGGAGATTGACCCGAACCGTATTCAGCAAGCCCTTGCGAACCTTCTCGATAATGCTGTCAAATACACGCCGGACGGCGGCCACATCGCGATCGTGTGCAATTCGTCTGGCGATCAGGTCCAAGTGACCTTCCAGGATGACGGGATCGGGATTCCTGTCACCGAGCAGCCACGGATTTGGGACCGGTTATATCGTGGCGACAAAAGCCGCACACAGCGCGGCCTGGGCCTCGGCCTGAGCCTCGTTAAGGCCGTCGTCGAAGCGCATGGAGGTCGTGTGACCGTGCAAAGCGTTGAAGGCGCAGGGTCCGAGTTCGTCGTCTTGCTGCCTGTCGCAGCAAAAGCCGAAGCGAGAGTCTGATGCTTCGCGATCGGTGGACCCTATACCCCCGATGCACGCCCTGCGAGAACCTGCTGGACCAAAAGACTCAGGAACAGGCCGACATCCGTGACGACCCCGATGCTTTCAATCGAGCCGCGATCGGCCAGTTTCGTGACAACGGCCGGGTTGATATCAACGCACACGAGCTTCACGCCGGCCGGAGTCATGTTGCCGACCCCGATGCTATGGAGCATCGAACTGAGCATCAAAATCATTTCTGCGCCCGCAACAAGCCGGGCATAATCGCGCTGGGCTTCGATCATGTCAGTAAAAACACCCGGCAGTGGCCCGTCGTCCCGGATTGAAGCGGCCAACGAAAATGGCACTCCCGCGCGAACGCATTCGTAGAAAATTCCGCTCTTGAGCACTCCTTGGTCGACGGCAGCTGCGATGCTGCCGCAGCGTCGAATCGTATTGATGGCGCGAAGATGGTGACGGTGGCCGCCACGTACCGGAGTGCCGCGACTCATATCCACGCCGAGTGACGTGCCCAGGAGTGCCTGCTCAATGTCGTGCACTGCCATGCCGTTGCCGCCGAGCACGGCCTGCACGAATCCGGCGCGTATCAGCGCAGCCAGATGTTCCGAAGCACCGGTATGGATGACCACCGGTCCGGCCACAACAACCACCTTGCCGCCGCGTTCGCGGATCCGCTCAAGCTCCCACGCAATCTCACGGACCACGAGTTCGATCTTGCGTTCGCTGCTGACCCCTGCACCCATGAACGCGAATTCTGCGGCGGGCGCAGCGCCGATTCCGCGTTCCTCGCGGGATTCGCTCTTGCGCACGGTCTGAATCCCATCAATTCCTACCACGACACGATCGCCACGCCGGAGGTCGCGCATGAGGCGTACGGTTGCGGTCAGATGCGTCGCGTCGGCATCGCCGTCGACGACGATGCATCCGTCCATCCGCTGGCCCGTGATTCGCACCCACCTGCCATCGAGTCGTACTTCCGTTGGGTAGATCGTTGTGACGTAAAAATCGTCAGGGGCAACGCCGTCGATCGTGACGAGCTCGCAGCGCGCATCACTCTGCCGTTGGGCTGCGGCCGGAACGCAGCCGAGTCCGATAAGCTGGCCAACCAGGTTCCCAAGTACGTCCACCTCAGGGGCCGAGACGCGGATTTCGGATCTCGACGTGCTCTGACGCTGTTTGCCGAGCTGGAAATTCAAGATCTGAAAGCTGCCTCCGTTCTCGACGGTCAGTTCCAACGCCCGATCGAGCAGGCCGGAATCGAGCAGGTGACCTTCCAAGCTCAGGACGCGGCTCGCAATCTCGCTGTGCGCGCGCGCACCCGGTTTCGGCAAATTGTTGAGGCGAAGTGTCAGACAACGGGCTGCGCCGCCGGATTTGATAAACTCGGTCAGCGGGGATTCAAATACCTCAAATCCTGCGGCTGACAACCGGCTCTTGAGTCCGTCGCTCGCGCGATGCAGAACGAGGGTTTCACCGATATTGACCGCGTTCGCGGCGAAATGAATCGCGTCAGATTCGTCGAGGATCAAACGTTTTTCCGTCGGGACCCGGCGTTCGATCTGGGCGTTGGATCGCGCGTCGAAAGCCGGTGGGTAATACATCAAATACCCTCTCTCGAGCGGGCAGAGACAGGTGTCGAGATGGTAAAACCGCTTATCGATCAGCCGCAGGCTGACGACCTCCACACCGAGCAACTCGGCAAGGAGCGTGTGCGAATCAAGTTCAGTGCGGAAGCCGTACCCTGCCCAGAGCAGAGGTCTCACGCAGTCGAAAAGCGCGTCGCCAGCCCCTTCGAACGGCAAATCCTTGGGCAATTCGTGCACGCGAAAGCCATGCTGCTGAAACCAATTACGAAAATGCGGCTCTTCAGCTTGGCGTTCCCGATGCAAAAAGTGGCTCAGAACCGCCTGATCGCCCAGAACGAGGCCCGCATTCGCCGTAAAGACCATGTCGGGCGATCCTGCGAGTGGTTTGATCAGTTCGACGGTTCCTTGGCCGGCGAGGATGACATGGAGCCGGTGCCACTGTTCGGCTGCCAAGGCGCCGTTGGCACGGTCGATGTTCCCTTCCATCCATGGGTTGATGACATAGTCCACCTGAAAAAACTCCGGCGGACACATCAGGTAACGTTCAGGGGATGCCATAGGAAAAACGCCCCTAACTTACCTGAACGAACAGCGGACGCAACGACCCCCCTGTCTGACCCGGTCAAGCCCTAATGATCAACACGTCCACTTAAACGTTGCCCCCGCTCGCCTCGTGGTGTTGTGCGGTAATCCTTGCTGATTCCGCCAGAAGCGTCCGGAGTGCCTCCGGTTCGACGACGACAAGCCGCTCTCCGAAAGAGAGCAGCCAACCGACGTACCAGGTCGCGGCGATATCCCGGTAGACCGTTCGGACGCTCGTTTGGAATTCATCTGCGATTTCCTCGGCGCGCGTCACCCTGCGGCCCTGGAGATGAATCAGGATGGCTACGAGTCGGTCGATTCGATTCACGGTGCATAGTCTAGCCTCTGTTCTGGGCCACAAGAGAGTATTCTATCGCGTGTGATGTCCCGGCTTTCAAAAGTTCCGATTTGGCCGGGTCGAAACTGGGCAAACTCAGGATCCCGATGAGCACCGAAACAACCGCTGCGCCCGAAATCACCGAATAAAAGAAATATTCAAGCGGATCGGTGACAGCATAGGAATCCGTGGCCGAACGACGTGTGCGGGGACTGTGGCTGTTTACATGTTCGTCGACGCTGCGATAAATGGCGGCGTCGGGCTCCGGTCTGAACGGAATGACGCGACCGGACAACACCGATTGTGGCGTATGGCGTGCCTTCGGTTGGTTCATTGGTTCGAGAGTGCTGATTATCATGGCGGCTCCTGTTCCTTGATCGTTTGGATAGCTTCGACTCACCGGTGGCCGGTTGAATCGATTGATGCGGTCAGATAATGGTGTTGAATGCACGCTAGGGACTGATATACCAAAACCAAACGGAGAACCGGCCTGCCCATCGCTCGGATTATGGACTCATCGCAACAATTAACGACGAATCGCAAAGCCCTGACGATTAACCTGGACGAACCGAAGTACGGGACATTTGCAGAGATTGGTGCCGGACAGGAGGTTGCGCGACACTTTTTTCAGGCGGGCGGCGCTGCTGGGACGGTGGCAAAATCAATCTCCGCTTACGACATGAAGTTCAGCGATGCGTTTTACGGTAAAAGCGCACGCTACGTCTCACGGGAACGGCTTGAGCTGATGCTCAATCGCGAATATGACCTGCTCGTTCAGCGCCTCGATGCGCTGCGAGGCGATCGGACGACGTTTTTCGTATTTGCTGAAACGGTTGCCGCGCGAAGTTTCAAAGGGACCAATGAATGCCATGGCTGGATGGGTGCGCGATTCCAGATCGAACCGAAAGGTCCAACGAGCGAAATTATCATCCATGTCAGAATGCTGGACAGAGAAAACGTCCTGCAGCAGCAGGCCCTTGGAGTGATCGGCGTCAATCTTCTCTATGGCGCGTTTTATCTGGCCACTGATCCGGATGCATTTGTTCGTTCCCTGGCGGACGAACTGGTTGCGGGCCGCATCGAGGTCGACATGATGAATTTCGCCGGTCCACATTTTGCCAATGTGGACAATCGGATCATGAGCCTGAAGCTTGTGGAGAATAAGCTCACCAATGCTGTCCTGTTCAATCCGAAAGGCGAAGTCATTCAGCCGTCGGAGATCCTCTATAAAAAGGCTATTATCGTTGAGCGCGGGAGCTTCCGTCCGGTCACTCTGGTGAACGAGGATATGATGCGTTGCGCGATGGCCCAGTTCATTGCCGAACC
>CAZMNG010000148.1:0-7802 GCA_964567505.1 uncultured Chthoniobacterales bacterium | reverse complement strand
ATCACCCGCGGGTCGTTCCCGAACCAGCTAAGCGAATGGAGGTAGGGATCGATGGCGCATTCGTTAAGGCAGGGCATACTCGGGCGGGCCAAGGGCATCAGTTTGAGATTCTCATCGGGCGCGTCGAGGCCTTGCAGCGTGGCGGGGACGCATTCGCCGTGGTGCGGGACCTGGATTCGTATGCAAAGAGGCGGGTGCAAGCGGTTCTGCGGCGCTGCGGTCGAGGACAAGACACGGATTTGAGGATCCTTTTGGATGGCGAAGATGGATTGCGAGGGGTGGTGGGCACCTGGTTTGGAAAGAAATGCCAGCATCGCCTGGATTGGTTCCAGGTTGCACGGCGGATCGCGCGAATCGAAAAAGAATTCCTGTATCTCCCCTATGGGCAGGAGATCCAGGAACGCCTCGCGGCTCACTGGGCAAACTTGAACAGCATGAAGTGGATGCTCTGGAATGACGGCGTGGAAATGGCGGACTTCGGAATGACCGTAGATACCGCTACTCTGGAAAACGCTTTATCGAGTTCGATGTGCTTCGAGGGGCCTTGCTGTTGATGATGAGCGTCGATCATTCCTCTCGTCCTTCGGCGAGTCCGGCCAACCGTTGTGCGACCTTAACGACAGCAATGAAATCCTGATCGATCTCGCCTCGGGCACGAATCGCTGCATACTGCGTGCACATGAAAGCGGCTAGCGGCGCGGCAACGCCTGTTGCGTTCGCCGCGCTAAGGATTAGGTCCAGGTCTTTTGCCATTTGGAGTCCACTGAAGGTTGGGGTGTAGTCGGTCGCCTTCAGAAAACCAACCTTGCCGATGACCATCGGGGAACCGAGCGCCGACGCCGCGATCACATCCAAGACATCCGCAGTAGCGACATGGCCGCGACGCGCCAGCGCCAGTGCTTCGCCAAGCATCCCCGCAGATACGGCCAACATCAGGTTTACGGCCAGCTTTGTGTAACGCGCCTGCTCGGCTTCGCCGAGCCAGAATTGCTCCTGGGAGTAACTGGCCATCAGCGGCCGGATAACTTCGAAAGCGTCCTTGGGGCCGCTGACCATGGCTGTCAATTTGCCGGCTTCCGCTGCAATTGGATTGCCCGATACCGGCGCGCGCAAATAAGCGATTCCCCGCGCCGCGAGCTCCTTACCGATCTCGGCGGAGACGCTAGGCGAGACGGTGCTTGTCTCCACCAGCGCTCCTCCAGGACGCAGCGCGGGGATAAGCTCTTCCGCTACCTGGCGCAATGCGATGTCGTCGGGCAATGAGTTGAAGACGATCTTCTGCGCTGCCATTTCATCAAACGTCACGCAGACCACCTGGCGTGCTCTTATCGCCTCAACCCGGTCGGGGCTACGCACATAGGCGCGCACCCCGGTACCTGAAGCTGCTACACGCGCAGCCATCGGTAGCCCTTCCGATCCAACCTATATTCATCATATAATTTCGGTACGAAGATGTTTGATTCTGCTTTATTCGCAACGTTGCTGAAAAACCCACAGCGAGACCGTAGTATCTTAACCTTTTGGACTATAGTAACGGCCAGCACAAAAGCTATCCCTCGAAGGAGTCAGCTGGGGAATCTTGAAAGCCTACGGCCAGATGCATGCGCGCTCCGTAACGTGCGCCCGCCAGACCAATGCCTGGAGTCCCCCGGCAAAACAAAGCTGCTTTACGCGCATCTGTAAACATCAGGGGCCTTCGGAGCAACGGAGCAGTTATGGAGCGCGTTCCATAACTGCTCCGTTGCTCCTGGTGAAGCGAATGTTTCTACGGAGCAGAGCCGCGCCTGCGTATGCGATTCAGGCGTTGTGGCTCAGCGTTTCCACGCCTGAGCAGTTACGACGCGCTGGAGTCGAAGGCGTTTCGAGCCTGTAGGCTCCGAGGTTTTGTATTACGTAAATGTCCAACAGCCTGCGAATCGTTAGGCGCAACTCAGCAATCAGGCCGGCACGATGTCCGGCCGGTTCTTGGGAAATTGCGCGATGACAGAGGGATCGAGGTTCAGCGTTTCCGCAACCATATCCGGTGGACTATGCGCCAGCCAATCGGACAGCGAGACCTCCTCGAACCGGTCCGCCCGGAAGACCTCTATGAAGACTAGGTCCGTGTTGCCCGTGTTCTCGATGTAATGGCCCAGCGCCTTTTTTACGTAGCCGATGTCACCTGGATGAAAGTCTGCGGTCATCGCTGCCGGCGCGGTATTGAAGGCCGTCACGCGCGCGGTACCCTTGAGAAAATAAGCCCATTCATCGGCATTCGGATGCCAGTGCATCTCTCGCAGGCCGCCCGGCTTCACCTCAACGCGTGTGGCCGCAATCGTCTTCTTTCGAGCTGGCCAACGTATATCCCAAGATCGCGGTTAACACAGGCACCAAAATGTTCAGCTAAAGAAGCGGCGGTGGCCATGAGTGAAAGAAGTAAGGTTGAAGATAAGTCACCATCCGCAATTTCCAGGTATCGCCTTCACGACTATCAATTGCGGAATAGTATCCCTTAGCTTGTACAGGATCGCCGCCCTTGACTTGATAAGTCACACTCCATGCTCCATTACACCACAGCTCATTACCGGGATTTCTCTGAGTCCGGTAACAGCCTTATCGCCGGGGGCAGAGGGAACGCCTTCGGTCAAAGGTCCTGAGCGACACCCCAAATGGACGCCTCGCCCTATTCGGTGTCAATGAGAAACGATTCTGCATCTGACGATCGGGGTGGTCGCCGACGCGGAATTGACCGTAACGACCAACCTGCTCGGCCCAATTCGGATGACAGCCTCGTTACTTCCATTCTTGATGACAAAACCGCAAGCGACCGTTTTGAATGTGTCGTCCAGTCTCGCGTTCGTGCCAATGGCCATCATCCCGACCTATTGCGCGTCAAAAGCAGCGTTACACTCTTACACCCAGTCGCTGCGGTATCAACTCAGAAAAACTTCAATTCAGGTTATCGAGATCACCCCGCCCGGGGTGCAAACCAAGCTGCGTGGAGATCGGGCGAGGGATCCCACAGCCATGCCATTGGATGAATTCATTGCCGAGACAATGAGCATCCTGAAGAACTCGCCGGATGCTACCATCACGCGCTGGGAGAAGCGACGCGTTCAGGCGCTGGCTAAGCTAGCGCGATGTTAACCGTGCGGTTGGCCGGCCGGCCGGACTCTTTTGAAGTGCCGAAGGAACGCTCTACCCACCCAAGGTCGGTTCCTTGAGGCCAAACCGTTGCTCCTCAGTTACCCCAGCTCGTGGACGCAGGCAATTGCGTCGTAAAGTTACAACTTTCGCAACGGCTTAGGGAGCCGCGACGCCAGCGAATAGGCGCCTCCCCCGGTGATAAAGAGCGCAATTGCAATCAGCAGTTGCATGAACGCGTATTCTGCGCCGCCCTTCCCCACGTCAAAACCGTGTGGGAGGTGCACCAAAAAGATCGCTCCGAGCATGACGACGGTGACGCACGCCGCGCCAAGTCGGATCAGAACGCCGCTCAAAATCGCCAACCCGCCGGCAAACTGTGCCAGCCCAACCAAGTACCCGACCACCACCGGCAGGTGCAGGAAGGCGGCAAATTTCTGAGGGCCGGGACCTCCGAAAGCACCGAAGAGAATAGAGCTGCCGTGGTAGAGGAAAGCGAGAGAGCTGGCGATTCGGAGGATTAATAGCGCGGCGTTGACCTGCGCTGGACTTGCTGTTTTGGCCGGGGAAAACAAATTCATTTTTAGCGCTCCTTAGCTCACGTGTTTTAGCAATTGGACACGAGGTCGAGGCGATCCGCAACAGAAGGAGGCAAAGAATTTTTTTAACATAACGACACGAAGGTCACGAAGACCAGGTCGGCGTGCGTGAAGAGCGCTCGGCGCTCAACCCGCTCAAGCAAAGCAATTGTGCTTCGAGGGGCCTTGCTGTTGATGATGAGCGTCGATCATTCCTCTCGTCCTTCGGCGAGTCCGGCCAACCGTTGTGCGACCTTAACGACAGCAATGAAATCCTGATCGATCTCGCCTCGGGCACGAATCGCTGCATACTGCGTGCACATGAAAGCGGCTAGCGGCGCGGCAACGCCTGTTGCGTTCGCCGCGCTAAGGATTAGGTCCAGGTCTTTTGCCATTTGGAGTCCACTGAAGGTTGGGGTGTAGTCGGTCGCCTTCAGAAAACCAACCTTGCCGATGACCATCGGGGAACCGAGCGCCGACGCCGCGATCACATCCAAGACATCCGCAGTAGCGACATGGCCGCGACGCGCCAGCGCCAGTGCTTCGCCAAGCATCCCCGCAGATACGGCCAACATCAGGTTTACGGCCAGCTTTGTGTAACGCGCCTGCTCGGCTTCGCCGAGCCAGAATTGCTCCTGGGAGTAACTGGCCATCAGCGGCCGGATAACTTCGAAAGCGTCCTTGGGGCCGCTGACCATGGCTGTCAATTTGCCGGCTTCCGCTGCAATTGGATTGCCCGATACCGGCGCGCGCAAATAAGCGATTCCCCGCGCCGCGAGCTCCTTACCGATCTCGGCGGAGACGCTAGGCGAGACGGTGCTTGTCTCCACCAGCGCTCCTCCAGGACGCAGCGCGGGGATAAGCTCTTCCGCTACCTGGCGCAATGCGATGTCGTCGGGCAATGAGTTGAAGACGATCTTCTGCGCTGCCATTTCATCAAACGTCACGCAGACCACCTGGCGTGCTCTTATCGCCTCAACCCGGTCGGGGCTACGCACATAGGCGCGCACCCCGGTACCTGAAGCTGCTACACGCGCAGCCATCGGTAGCCCTTCCGATCCAACCTATATTCATCATATAATTTCGGTACGAAGATGTTTGATTCTGCTTTATTCGCAACGTTGCTGAAAAACCCACAGCGAGACCGTAGTATCTTAACCTTTTGGACTATAGTAACGGCCAGCACAAAAGCTATCCCTCGAAGGAGTCAGCTGGGGAATCTTGAAAGCCTACGGCCAGATGCATGCGCGCTCCGTAACGTGCGCCCGCCAGACCAATGCCTGGAGTCCCCCGGCAAAACAAAGCTGCTTTACGCGCATCTGTAAACATCAGGGGCCTTCGGAGCAACGGAGCAGTTATGGAGCGCGTTCCATAACTGCTCCGTTGCTCCTGGTGAAGCGAATGTTTCTACGGAGCAGAGCCGCGCCTGCGTATGCGATTCAGGCGTTGTGGCTCAGCGTTTCCACGCCTGAGCAGTTACGACGCGCTGGAGTCGAAGGCGTTTCGAGCCTGTAGGCTCCGAGGTTTTGTATTACGTAAATGTCCAACAGCCTGCGAATCGTTAGGCGCAACTCAGCAATCAGGCCGGCACGATGTCCGGCCGGTTCTTGGGAAATTGCGCGATGACAGAGGGATCGAGGTTCAGCGTTTCCGCAACCATATCCGGTGGACTATGCGCCAGCCAATCGGACAGCGAGACCTCCTCGAACCGGTCCGCCCGGCTTCACCTCAACGCGTGTGGCCGCAATCGTCTTCGACACGAAGAAGTTGCTGCTATCGGCAATCCGCACCGTCCTGCTTTTAGTCTCCCGGCTCGGCTGCATATCGGCGAGGCTGAACACGAAGGAATTCGGCGGCTTGCCGGCCGCGGTGGCGATCTGCGCTTCGACCGCTTCCAGTGGCGGCGCCGGCTGGTTGCTCTGGTAAATCCACTTGTTGTGCAGCGGAATGTTCTTGAACGCGTCCACGGGCACGCCAAAGTTCTTGGCCAACACCTCCGGTGAGGTCCAGGACCGGTTAACGCCTTGGGGTTGGTGACGTTGACCGCGCCTTCGGGTGGAAGGTCGGGATTGCCAAAGACGCCTGCCGCGTGGGCGGCCGTGGTTATCGCCGCGAACCCACCAGCAGCTAACATGCCGCGGCGCGAAACATTTGCCGTCATCATCTCCCTGGTAATTTCCACCAATGCATCACAACTTGCTTTAGGATTAGTTTCACGACCTAAGACTATCGATTCCATTCTCTCTGGTAGGCCTTGCTTTTTCATCGATTCGCGGACAGCGGCAGCTATCGCCCGGCATTCGCCGTGCGTGGGCGCACTGATCAAACAATATTTCCGCGTCCAAACTTGTCCAGCTCGTCAAACCCTTCCTCAATCGGCAGTGTTGCAACTTTGGGAATGAAGGCAGCTGGGTGCGATAATGGTATGAATTAGGCTTCCATTCCGAACCTACCAACAATAAAAGCGATGGAGCAGACCGATCTGAACGCCTCGCCCTATTCGGTGTCAATAAGAAACGATTCGGCATTGGCTTCGCGTTGGTTTTGGTCCCCTTTGCCATGGCAAGCCCGACCGCTCGGGCAGAGAATGTCGCCAACAGAGAAACCTGAACCGG
Source organism: uncultured Chthoniobacterales bacterium (assembly GCA_964567505.1). Classification (GTDB taxonomy): domain Bacteria; phylum Verrucomicrobiota; class Verrucomicrobiia; order Chthoniobacterales; family JAFAMB01; genus JAFAMB01. The sequence continues at coordinate 1,486 of CAZMNG010000148.1, read as the reverse complement.
TGCACAACTGGGTAATTCTGGACAGCCACTCCGACAAGTAGAATCATCAGCTCGCCAACGCGTTTCGTCATCGAAGTTAGAGGCCAATCAACAAACGCGATTGTCAAAGCGAGAAGCGCACACAACGCCACAACGATAAGCGCAGTGCTCTCATGCAGCGTCAGCCTGGGTCGGCGCAACCAAAACCAGATGACCCGTGAGAGCTCTGAGTCACTAGCTTCGACTAAATCAAGCTTTATTAATTCGGGTAACAGAAAGGGAGGTAATTCCTGGTACTTCCAAACTGGCTCCGTGGTGAGACCCCTCCATATTGCCAAGAGCCCGGCCTTTCGAATTTCTGAATTGCCGTTCACGGCGTGCTCGCTTGTGCCCGCTCGTTCAATGTTCTGCCATCGGTTTCCCCGGCGATTGCCGCGTCCCTTGGGTCAACCATGCCTGCATTGTCCGGTGTTTCGACAACTCCGTAGGTGTCCTCTATTGGACGTGCACTGAGAAACTTAGTGTAGGTCCATAGAGGTGTGAGAATTCCTGCCAATAGGATCTCCGACATGCCGTTGGTGTGATCATCGCTGATTACCAGAGCTAAAGTTCCGGGAATAAGGTAATAGGCTTGGAGATTTTCGATCATGTGCAACTCTCTCAAGTCGGTGTGGTCGCTCGTGATTCGCCGGAGGTCCTGTTCAGTGGCACAAGCGTATGGTCCATTAACAGTGACCCACCGATACCCCTTTGCTACTAAGTCCTCGACGGACATTCTGGGCGAGTACCCCAGTGAGGGCAAATCGTTTGCCCAAGTGGTGCAGGTCAAGCTTAAACCAATTACAGAAATGACTAGCATGTGGATTTTCATGGTTTTCCTATCGCATCCGCAGGCTTATTATGGAAATCGTATGTTCTTCTAGTACTAATAGTCTTGTGTGATAACAAATCGTGAAGGTCATGTCCCCGAAATCCATCGTCTACCTCTCGGCCTTGGGCGATCCCCATCGCTTATCGCACCATTTCAGGAAGCGGTTTCCCTTTTGGACGGTCTCGCCTCCATCACTGCACGGATCGCCTCCCGCTGGCTCTGCTGCCACAGACCGGCGACAATGTAATTATCGGCCCGAGAACCTATAACTCAGAGACCAAAAGCTTCGATAGGCCATGGCCATTTGGTCCGGAATTCAATCCGCAGTAAGGCGGGTCTTAAAATTAGCGGAATAACGAAAGGAAAAATTTATGCAACCGTTAGCGCTTCTTTGGTTTGAGTTGCAGGTCGCGCAGCAAAGTCTCCGTGAATCCTTCGCAGCAGGACAAAGAGTTGCCAACGCTGCAAATTTGGATGCGCCGAGCACTATGGCTACGCGGCGCGCCGCTTCCGAGAAACAATTACCGCGCATCAAATCGGTCGGGTTACTTGAAGGAGTGGTATTTCGATATCGGGACCAAGGTCAAGGCGGGCGAAGTTCTAGCAGAAATCGACACTCCCGAGGTTGACCAAATA
>CAZMNG010000147.1:0-7807 GCA_964567505.1 uncultured Chthoniobacterales bacterium | reverse complement strand
CCGATGGTCGCAAACCGGGTTTTCCAGGATTTGAACCCGAGGTCACCTGGCGTGAAATAGAATTTCTCGTAGAAGAGCGGGTCGTCCGGAATATGCATTTTCCGGTATTTTCCTAGCAGGGTACCGTCGGCATCAATGATTGCGGCGGAATTGTGATAAAGGCCGGCAGCGCGCTTCTCGAATATCGGCGCAACCACGACGACACCGAGCTCTTTGGCCAGCATGGCCAGGCGGTTGGTGGTCGGGCCTGGGATTTCTTCGGCGAACTCGAAGTACTTGTGATCCTCGATCTGGCAGAAATAGATCGTATTAAAAATCTCCGGGAGGCAAATGATGCTGGCGCCCTCCGACGCCGCAGTACGAATCATCGATTCCGCCTTATCCACATTCTCCGGCGGATCGATCGAACACCGCATCTGGACCAGTCCAAGTCTAAGCATGCAATCCAGCCTGAACTTCTCACAAGCTGATAAACTTTGACAACTGACAACTCTCTTCTCCAGTTTTCCCTTGCTTCATGTCGCTTGCGAAGCAGGGTGGGCAGACATGCTGAACGATATTCGGATTATTATCCACACTGAGAAAGGGGACATCGAGGCGACGTTATTCCCCTCGAAGGCGCCGGTCACCGCCGCGAGTTTCCTGAATATGGTGTCGCGCAATTTCTATGACGGCCTGACGTTTCATCGGGTCGTCCCGAATTTTGTTGTCCAGGGCGGCGACCCTCTTGGGACCGGAGCCGGCGGACCGGGGTACCGCATCGAAAATGAAATCCATGCATCGCTGTCACACGTCCAGATTGGTGTTTTGGCGATGGCAAACGCCGGTCCAAACACGAACGGCAGCCAGTTTTACATAACAATCGATTCACTGCGGCCTGAGCACGTGAAAATGCTCGACGGCAGTTACTCGATATTTGGGCATTTGACCAAAGGGTTCGATGTAACCACCAAAATTGCCAAGGGCGACAAGATCCAGTCCATCGAGATCCTCGACTCGACTGCCGAATTGTTTTCAGAGCAAGCAAAACGGCTCAAAGAATGGAATCGAACGCTGGACGGCAAGTTCGGGAGTCGCCTGAAGCCGGTGCCCGGCAACGGGCCATAGCCTCGCTCTCAAGACAATGAGCCTCCGGACAGCAGATTACAATTATCAACTCCCGGATGAGCTGATCGCGCGATACCCGGCGGAACGCAGGGATCAGTCGAGACTGATGCTTCTGGACAGGCGCTCGCAACGGATTACTCATCACCTCTTCAGCGATTTCGTCGAACTGCTGCGACCGGCAGAATTGCTCGTACTGAACGACACGAAAGTCATTCCGGCCAGGATACGTTTTCCAGATAAAAACGCGGAGCTTTTGCTGCTGGAGCAAATCGACCTCTTGACCTGGAGATGCCTCGTCCGGCCTGGAAAGTTGTTTTCGATCGGACGAACATTCGTCATCCACGGTTATACCGGCGAAGTGATTCGGATGGAAGATGATGGGGACCGGTTGATTCAGTTTGATCGCCCGATCCGGGTGGAGGAAATCGGCGAGGTGCCGCTCCCGCCTTATATCGCGCGCGCGCCGGAATCTCTGGATCGAGACCGATATCAAACCGTCTATGCATCTCGAACCGGAGCCATCGCGGCGCCGACCGCCGGCCTCCATTTCACACGGGCGATCCTGGATCGAGTGCCGCATGAGTTTATTACGCTCCATGTTGGAGTTGGAACATTCAAACCGGTGAAAGCAGCGAACATCACCGAGCATCGGCTACATCGCGAGGAGTTCGAACTAAGCACGACCTCAGCAGCCCGAATTCAGTCGGCAAACGCAGTCTTAGCGGTCGGTACGACGACGGTGCGACCTTTGGAAACGTTGATGCAACGGTTTGGCGAGATTCGCCCAGGAAAAGGCACCACGGAAATTTTTATCCACCCGCCATTCCAATTCCGGAGAATCGATTCGTTGCTGACCAATTTTCATCTTCCCAAGTCGACTCTATTGATGCTGGTCGCTGCGTTTGCCGGTCGCGAATTTATGCTCGAAGCCTACGCTGAAGCGGTTCGGGAACGCTATCGGTTTTTCAGCTACGGAGATTGTATGCTGATACGATAGCCTGCATTGCTCATTACTTTTTGAGTTGCGATTCTTTCGCCGCTTCAACCAGCGTGTTCGCGAAATTGTCGATGTTCCGGTCGGCGATGAATGCGGTCACCGCATCGTTGAGCGCCTGTTGAAAAGCTGCCGGGGCGGCTTCACCGTGGACGCAGCTGGCAACGAGCTTGTCCTTTGAAAATGAGGCCATCGACCATTGATGATACGCATCGAACTTCGAACGATCGACATCCGTGCGCGCCGGAATCGATCCTTTTAACGGGCTGAAAGCTTCCTGAGCCTCTTTGCTGCCCACAGTTTTCAGCCATGCCAACGCCGCTTCTTTATGCGGTGCATTTTTAGCAAGGGCAAAGCCGTCCGCCACGACAATAAAAGAGCCGTCGGTTCCTGGATGATTTACCCAGCCGAAATCTTCTTTCTCCTTCAAATGCCCCGCGACGAATTCGCCGTCGGCCCAGTCACCCATCGAACTAAATGCGACTTTGCCTTCCATCAACGCTTTGATTGCCTGGTCCCAGCTCAATGCAAAGTGGTCCGGGTTAGCGTAATCCAGCATCCTGGCGAATAGTTTTATCGCCTCCTTCACTTTCGGATCATCCCACTGCATCGCGCCGGCGTACAAGTCGGACCAGCCCTTCGGCCCGATCACCCCTAACAATGTGTTTTCGAAAAGCTCAGCGGAAGCCCAAATTCCGGAGTCTCCGACTCCCAGAGCAGGGATCCCTGCTGCCTTCAGTTTTTCGCAATCAGCGAAAAACTCGTCAAAACTCATCTTGTCCCCAACTTTTATGCCGTTTTTTTCGAGCAGCTTTGTGTTGTACCAGAGCACGTTGCCTCGATGCACGCCCGCGAGAACAGCGTAGATCTTTCGATCCTTGGTCATCAGGTTGACGACCAGTTCCTTCGGGAATGCGTTCTCCCAGTCGTTGCTTTTGTAGAGCTCCGTCACGGGTTCGCAATAACCGGGATCGACATACTGGTCCATCAGTTCAAGACCGGGATGCGTCTGCCAGGTGTCCGGTGGATTATTCCCGGCCAACCGAGTTTGTAAAACCGGTCTGGCAGCGGATCCACCGCCGCCTGCGACCGCCGCATTGATGATCTCGATGCCGGGATTCTGCTTCTTGTACACGTTGAACAAAGCGTCCAGGGCGGCCGCTTCGCCACCCGCGGTCCACCAGGAAAAGACTTCCAGCGTGTTGTCACCAGCCGCGTGAGAGGAAATAGAAGCAAGTGAAATCGCCAACACCAGGGCCAGCGTTGCCAGGGGGGAACTATTACGCATTGAATGTAATCTCTGTTAAATTTCCGTGAGCCGTCCGACCGAAAAGTTAGCGCCACTCTCTGCGCTAAGAATGCTCCCGCAGCCTGATCCCGGTCAATCGTTCGTTGTTCGGATTACGCCATCAGGTGAAGCAGAGCTTCCTGGGAAAAATTTTCGCGGACCACTTCGCCCGTCAGGAACCCCTCCCTGAGCACAAGAATCCGGCGACTCAAGTTCATCACTTCCGGCAACTCCGAAGAAATCATCAAGATCGCGACTCCCTGGCAGGCTACCTCATCCAGGAGATGGTAAATTTCTGCTTTTGCGCCGACGTCCACACCCCGCGTTGGTTCGTCGACGATCAGGAGGTCGCAGGTGCGGGCAAGCCACTTTGCCAGCGCAACTTTCTGCTGGTTTCCGCCGCTCAGCCCGGCAGTGATACTATCCAGACTGGGCGCTTTGACACGGAGACGCTTTGTCAATTTCTCAATCTCGATCATCTCCCGTTTTCGATCCACAAACCCCAACGGACTAAAATGGTCGATGTGCGGCAAAGAGACATTGTCGGAAATGCTCATTCCAAGCACAAGTCCCGCCCTTTTTCTGTCCTCCGGCAGGAATCCGATTTGTCGTCTCATCGCCTCGTTGACATTTCCTATCGACATTTTTTTGCCCTTGATGTAAATGTCGCCCTTCGCGTTGCGATCCAACCCGAATATTGCGGTCGCCGTCTCCGAACGCCCGGCTCCGACAAGACCCGCCATTCCCACAATCTCGCCTCGGTGAACGTTGAAAGAGACATTCTGAAATTTGCCTGTTGAGGTCAGATTTTCGACTCGCAAAATCTCTTCGCCGGGCTGCAAATCGAGATACTTCGGCCGTTCTGTCAGAACCTCGTGCCCAACCATCTGTCGAATCACTCGTCCCCGGTTCGTGCTGGCGATCGCTTCGGTAGCGACAAACTTGCCATCGCGAAGGACGGTGATCGTGTCACAAATCCTGAAAATCTCATCCATTCGATGGGAAACGTAGGCCATCGTGACGCCTCGCTCTTTGAGCCGCTCCATCAGCTCGAACAGGTGCTCACTTTCCCGAGTCGACAGAGAGCTTGTCGGCTCATCGAAAATAATCATCTTCGCGTTGGTCCCGACACAACTTGCAATCTGCACCATCTGCTCCTGTCCGGTCGTGAGCTGTGCCAGCGGCGTGTCCGGATCGATGTCGGATCCGATCTCAAGAAGAAGCGATTTTGCCCGATCCCGCAATTTATTCCAGTTAACGAATCCGGCTTTGGCCGGCATGGACCCGAGCATAAGGTTCTCGGCCACGGTCATATTCGGACAAAAAGCCAGCTCCTGGTGGACGATTGCAAGGCCGAGTTCCTGAGCGATCCGCGGATCTGTCGGTTTAACTTCCTGGCCATCCAGTTTGATGACCCCTTTGTCCGGTGTATAAACGCCAGCAATAATCTTGCCGAGCGTGCTTTTGCCCGCGCCGTTCTCTCCCATCAACGCATGGATCGTCCCTTTCTCGAATTCGACCGAGACATCGTCAAGGGCTTTTACTCCGGGGAACGTTTTCGATATGTGTTCTACACTTAAGAAAGCCATAAAAAAGCGAGACCCAAACTTAAGGCACGATTGCCCTCAGGCTCAAGCACAGTCTCTCAGCCTTCTCGCACTCATTTTGTCGATGAAGCCGCCGACTCCGCCGCGCTCGCAACCTCTTTCTTGATTGCGCTCGTCCTGACAAGCAATCGGCGTTTTGCCATCACGGCATTGAACTGATCGAGCAGCACCGCAGCGATCACAACTAACCCGATCACAATTTGACTGTAATTTTGTGGAATATTGAGGATCACCAACCCGTTCGAAATCATCTGTAGAATCACCGCTCCCAGCAATGCGCCAAGCGCCGTTCCTTTGCCGCCGATCAGGCTCGCGCCGCCAACGACCGCTGCGGCAATCACGTTCAGCTCGTATCCCTGTCCATCACCGGAAGAGCCCGCACCGTAGTAACCGAGAGAAAGGACCGCGGCGATTCCAGCCGCAAGTCCGGTCAGCGTGTAGGCCAGAATCTTCACCCATCCTACGCGGATGCCACTGTAACGACTCGCAACTTCATTCCCACCCACCGCGTAGACCTTGCGACCGATGGCGGTCTGCGCGAGGAAGATTCCGCCGGCAATCGTCACGAGCAACATGACCACCAGCGGCACCATACTCAAGTCTGGTAGCCACTCCCAACGAATAAATGCGCGGAATCCGTCAGGAAATCCTCCGATTGACTGACCGTTGGTCTGCACGAAAGCGATCCCCCGGTAAATCGCCATCGTCCCAAGCGTAATGATGAAGGGATGTACGTTGAAAGCCGTGATCATGGCACCGTTGAGAAATCCGAGGAGCGCTCCAACTCCGATCGTCGTCACCACGCCGAGCACCGTGGCCGTTCCACCCCCGGAGGGCCCATACGGCGACAGAATGAGTGCACCGGAAACCGACGCCAGGGCGTAAATCGCTCCGACCGAAAGATCGATTCCACCGGTGATGATGACGATTGTCATTCCGACAGCCATGATGGCGAAGAAGCTGGTGTCCTTCGCGATCTGAACGAGGGTCCGCGCATTGAAGAACTTGTTAACCGTTTCGAATGCAGGAACTTGTTGACCTGCGGCGTTAGTTACCATGGCTCTCTCGCGCTTACCGTCCGGGCCGATCTGGAACTTAGGCAATTGGACGGAACCGCCAAAAATGGCCAGGAGCAAGCCGAGAACTACGATGACTGCGAGCAGACCGCCTTCCGGGAATTTTGAAAAATCAAATTTTGGTCTGCCAAGCGTGGTGGTCATGGTCTTAGGAGGTAGGTGGTCTGCTTTCTTATCGTCTGTTGAATGGAGCATCCAGACCGCGCTTGCCTCTTAGACTGTTCCAGAGGCGCACATCGATCTCTCCCGTACACTCACCCACTGCCCTGAATCTGCGCGTAGCCCACCGCACGCGCCCGGAGCGCACAACTTAACCGGGGGATAGCGCTCTCAGACAGTACTATCAATCGGTCAATTTTAAGCAATTATTTTTCTGTCTCCGGTGTTAAAATCTTGAATCCACCGGCCGCGTTGAAATTACACACGCTGAGGTTGTGAGCGAAGCAGGCTGTGGATTTAATCAGACACATGGAAACCCCTATAGAACGTTTTTCCAGTGCGTTGGGCTATGATCGGTCGCGCCCTCCCGGCTTCGATCGGTTACCTCACTTTTACGTTCTTTCGCAGAAAGGTCGGAACGTCGAGGTCCTGTCCATCGATGATGGTCGGCTCGCTTTTTTCGAAGCGACCACGTGAAACCGGTTCAAATTGCAGCGTTTCCTGTTTCGCTTCCGTCTTCTTTCCGGGAGCGGCTGTTTGCGGTTTTGCCGGCGCCGGAGTCAGCGGTTTCGGTTCAGATTTCGCAACAGGTTGGCGAACAGAGGCAGGTCTTGGCGACTCGGTTTCGGCTGGCGGAAGCATCAATTCATCCGGCGCGCGCTCAGGAGTCCGTTCGACCGGCGCGACACGATGCGGCAGTTCCTGTGCGACCGGCTTCGACGGAGCAGGATTGAGAGGGACGGTGGGCTGCCACGGGTCCGGTTTGATATCGGACACTTTGGGATTTGTCTCCGGCTGAACGACGCGGGCCGTTCTCTGCACCGTTTGGGCCGGAGGCCTTTCAGCACCGTTCCCCAGGGAACTCAGGATGGAAACCGAGAGTCGGTTGCCCATGCGCGGTTCGATGCCGACCCCCATGAAGAGCTGAGTCTGATCGTTGATGTGCCGATTCAGCTCTTCCATGATGATTTGGACTTCACCCAGCGTGACATTTGCGCCGCCGCAGATGTGGACGATCGCATGAAAGGTCTCTTCCAATAGTGCTCCCCGGTTCATCAGCGGGTTCTTGAGCGCTTTCGCAAGGGCATCGTGAGCGCGATTCTCTCCTTCCGCTTCGCCATACCCGAAAAGGGCGCGTGCATCGCCGTTGCGCAACACTGTGCAGACATCGTCGAAGCCGATATGCAACAGCCCGGGCCGCTGGAGGATTCCCGTCACAGATCGAATGCTTTGCGAAATTGTGAGATCTGCAGCCGCAAACGCTTCATGAATCCCCATCCGCGGCAAAGTGATTTCCGCCATTCGATCGTTTTCAAAGCAGACGACGGCGTCGCAAACAGAACGTAGCCGGGTCAGGCTTTCCTCCGCCTGCGCACACCGGCGACGGCCTTCAAAGCTAAACGGCAGAGCGACAACCCCCAGCACCAGCGCATTTTCTTCCTTTGCGATCTGCACCACATACGGCGCGGCACCGGAACCGGTTCCACCACCGAGTCCGGAGCACACAAAGATAACGGTACCGCCCTGAATGACGGACCGAATTTCATCGGTTGCTTCCTCCGCCGCAGCGTAGCCC